>CAMGTC010000009.1 GCA_946061765.1 uncultured Treponema sp. | reverse complement strand
TCACTCCCTCGCGCCAACTTTTATGAAAATATTTTTTATAATGCGTTTGCCCTGACCCCAAGACGGAGAATTACTTGCCATACTGAGCTTCAATTTCCCTAATCTGGTCGCGAATAGCTGCAGCCTGCTCATATTCCATTCTGTCAGCAAAATCAGACATCTGTTTGGTAAGAGCTTTAATCACTTTTTTACGCTCTCCAGGATTAAAGAGATTTGCCTTATTTTTTATTACTTCTACATCCAGCTGAACATTTTCCTGAGCATCTTCTTTTTCGTGAATTAAAATATCTTCAACAGCTTTTTTAATAGTCTGTGGAGTAATTCCATGCTCTTTATTGTATGCTTCCTGAATTTCCCGGCGATGTTTAGTTTCTTTTACAGCGGCTTCCATTGCAGGAGACATATGATCAGCGTACATAACAACCATTCCCTGGGCATTACGAGCTGCACGACCAATAATCTGAATCAAAGAAGTTTCTGACCTTAAAAATCCAATTTTATCGGCATCTAAAATGGCAATAAAACTTACCTCTGGTAAATCTATACCTTCCCTCAAAAGATTAATTCCAATAAGAACGTCAATTTCGCCTGAACGCAGAGATTTTAAAATTTCAACTCTTTCAAAGGTATCAATTTCTGAGTGGATATATTTTACTTTTAAATTCAGTTCGGTCAGATATTGAGTTAAATCTTCAGCCATTTTTTTAGTTAAAGTCAAAATCAAACTTCTTTCATGTTTTTCAATTCTTTCTTTAACTTCCTTATAAATATCTTCCATCTGACCTTCGCTAGGCCTAATTTCAATTAAAGGATCCAAAAGCCCTGTAGGACGAATAAGCTGTTCAACAACCTGACTAGACTGTTTAATTTCATCAGGACGAGGAGTTGCAGTTACATAAATAATCTGATTCATTTTTTTGTCGAATTCAGCTTTTTTCAAAGGACGATTATCCAAAGCACTTGGCAATCTAAATCCAAAATTAATAAGACTTTGTTTACGACTTCTGTCCCCTTCGTACATAGCCCCAATCTGAGGCACTGTTACATGGGCTTCATCAATCATACATAAAAAATCATCTGGAAAATAATGTAGTAAAGTAGCAGGAGGCTCTCCACTTTTTCGCCCCGAAATTGGTCCCGAATAGTTTTCAATTCCCGGACAAGTGCCCATTTCTTTTAACATTTCTATATCATAAGTAGTGCGGGTTTTAAGTCTTTCTGCTTCTAATATTTTTCCTTCTTTTTGAAATTCTGCTACACTTTCTTCCATTTCATTTTGAATTCTTTCGGTAGCAGCAATCAACTGGTCACGTGGAACAACAAAGTGTTTGGCAGGATAAAAAACAGTTTCATCAAGTTCGCCGGTTATATTTCTATTTAAAACTTCAAATCTACGGATTTTTACAACTTCATCCCAGTTAAGTTCAATTCTATAAGCTTCATCAGTTTCCATATAAGGAGGAAAAACTTCTATTACATCACCTTTAATTCGGAAATTACCACGATCCAGAACATCATCATTTCTGGTGTACTGCAAAGAAATCAATGAATCTGCAAATCTTTTAATATCTAGATTTTGACCAAGTTCCAGATGAACTCTCATTTCCTTGTAAAGATCTGGCATACCCAGACCATAAATACAACTGACGGTAGCAACAACTATTACATCACGTCTTTCCATCAAACTATAAGTAGCGGCTAATCTTAACTGGTCAATTTCCTTATTAATATCACAATCTTTTTCTATATATAAATCACGGGCAGCAACATAAGCTTCCGGCTGATAATAATCATAATACGATACAAAATATTCAACTGCATTATTTGGAAAAAAAGTTTTGAATTCTCTGTAAAGCTGAGCAGAAAGAGTTTTATTATGACTTATGATTAAAGTTGGTCTTTGAACTTTTTCAATAATCTTAGCCATTGTAAAAGTTTTTCCAGAACCAGTTACACCTTTTAGAGTCTGATATTTATCGCCCCGCAAAAATCCCTGACTAAGTTTTTCAATTGCCTGGGCTTGATCTCCACTTGGCTGATAGGGAGAAAGAACTTTAAACTCTCTCATTTAACTACTCTCCTAGAGTGACTTTTAGACTTACATCCTTTTTATTTCTTCTTACTAAAACTGTAATTACATCGCCAGGCTTTTTACTTTCCAGAGCGGAATAATAATCTGCCAGAGTAGAAATATTAATATTGTCAATCTTAATAATAATATCTCCCCCAAGATAAATCACACTATTTCTGCTACCGTAATAAACGGCTTCGCTACCACCCTGCATACCTGCTTTTTCTGCATTTCCACCTTTTGTAACTTCAGAAACAAGCATACCTGTTGAAATATCAAGACCTGCGTATTGTGCAATTCTACGACTATTTTGTACCAGTTTTACATCCAAAGTTCCTCTTTGAACCTTTCCGTATTTTATAAGATCTGCAACTACTCTGACTGCTGTCTGACTTGGAACTGCAAATCCAACACCGGAAGAAGAACCAGAATTAGACATAATCATTGTATTAATTCCAACCATTTTTCCATTGGTGTCAAGTAAAGGTCCGCCTGAATTTCCAGGATTAATAGAAGCATCTGTCTGAATCATATTTCGTATAATACGATTGTTTGAATTCTGAATTGGGCGACCAAGTCCCGAAACAATTCCACATGTCATTGTTCTTTCCATACCAAAAGGATTACCTATGGCAATAACCTTCTGTCCAACTTTTAATGAAGTAGAATCTCCAAAACCTATGGTTTTTAAAGTAACTCCCTCTGGAGGATCAAATTTAATAACGGCAAGGTCACTGTCCAAATCCTGACCAACAACTTCTGCTTCGTATTGAGTTCCATCCGAAAGAGAAACATAAATTTTTGTCGCTTTCTGAATTACATGTACATTTGTAAGTATGTAGCCTCGTTTATCAATAATAGAACCAGAACCACTTCCACCATCAGAAACATAAGGTTCCAAAAACCAATCGTAAGAAGTAATTTTTGTATTAATATTTACTACAGCATCATTACAAAGTTCATAAACATTAATATTCTGAACTTCATCCTGAGTATACTTTACATTAGAAACCGGCAAAGCAGAAATCACTGGTGTATTTGTTTCTAACTCCAAAGCCTCTTCATATTGTGCAAGTTTATTATTTTCCTCTTGAGAAACTTCTTCTACATATTTTTCATCATTTGTTACAGAATCTGCAATATTTTTATTATTACTCTTTGAAAAAATACGTCCACAAATAAGAACTGTTAATCCTGCTGCAATAAAAGTTGCAATTAATACAAATCTAATAACCTGACCACGAGAATATAATTTCATTACTATAACCTTTCCTAAAATTTACTAAATTAGAATAAATATGACAACATAATTCCAAAAGTCAAATAACTTGAAGAATTAAATAAAATAGAAGTCTTAAAATTAAAATCAAAAAGAACTGAACTTGCTACAGGCATTATATTAATTCCTGCTCCAAAATCAAGGGCATCAAGATTTTCAAGAGCAAACCAGGAATAGAGGCCCAGAACATTTACAGGTTTTACACTTATACTAATTCCATTTTTCCAAAGAGGATAAAAAAGTGTATTATCAGGATTTTCTTTCTCTAAAAATTTTTCTCTAATAAAAAACTGCGAAGATAATTCCATTTTTATAATCTTAGAATCCAGCCCCACTAAGCCGCCAAGTCCAAATCCGCTTCCGTTATCAATATAATCTGAATACAAAGCAGCGTTAGTAAAACCATATCTAAGAAGACCGCCATAAGTAAGACTAAAGAAATTTCCAAGTTTATAAGCGTAAGCCATTTTAAAACTTCCGTTCAAAGAAAGGCCTCCATTCTCCAAACCTGGATACAAAGAAAGTCCAAAATTAAACTCATAATTATTTTTGATAGTTGTTACAAAACCTACATTTGATTTTACAGCCACAAAGCCAGAATTATCTCCTGTAACTTTAGAAATTGGTTTTACCTGAAAATATGGCAAAGTAATATTTTTCCCAAAATCAGAATCTTTTAGACAAATATCAGCAAAGATTGCAGGTAAATCTCCAATTCCAATTCCGTTATCACAAATACTAAACAAAGGATAAGAAATTGTAGTGTCAATTTTTACCGGTTGATTAAAAATAAAATGGCGACTTTGAATACTTGCAAGATAATCCCCGTCAGGTAAAATATTGCCTTCAGAATCTTTTCCATCCCAGACAATAGACTGGTACCAGCTATGCAATTCTATCCACTCATAGTTAAAAACTATCTCATCATTTTCATTTTTGATGTAAAAAGAAAGAGGCTCACTTGCTGTTACTGCAAAAGAAAAAGTAACAGAACCAGCTGAATTTTTATATTCAGGATTAAAAGATTTTTTAGAAACTTCAAAGTTTTTAATTTCAAAATCAATAAAATCATTTTTTACTTCTACTTGTAAAGTTTCGTCCCTTTGTATATTTATCTCAGAATAAAAATCTTTGCAGCCAAATTTTCTAACAAGGAGTTCGTGATTTCCAATCGGAATTTTAATATTTGTAAAAAACTGTGGATTAAGCTGATTGGCTTCCCCAGGCAAAGTTTCTTCTTCCCCACTAGTATTTTCCACTTCCACGTTTTCATCTTTTTTTTCTCCAGAGGAAAGTTTTGAATCCCCTGCTGCAAGCTTCTGGCCTTCTTTTTTTATTTCCTCTACTTCAAAAGAAACTTTACGCCCGTCAATATAAATCAAAGAATCAGCATCAATATTACTTAGAGAAAGATTTCCATAAAGAGCATTCAAGTCAATATAATAAGTCTGATGATAGCCTTTTTGAATCTCCAGCTGGAATTTTTTTGTTTCATAGCCATTTTTACTTATCTGTAAATAATAATTACCTGGCAAATAATCCATAATTGTAAGATTTGTTTTACCAAGATAAACTTCGTTGATATAAACATCAGCACCAAAAATATTAGATTTTATTTCTACAATTGAAGATTCATCTTTTGTCGCTTTTATTTTTTGTGGCTGTAAAAATTCAATTTCTTCAGAAAATAAAGTATTCGATACAAAAAATAAACTAAAAATCAAAAATAAAAATTTTATCTTTTTACCGTTAATCATAGCTGCAATTTTATCTTACTCATCATTTGTAAACAATAGATTATGTTCAACAAAACTATAATAATTTTCTCTGTCTACAATTATGTGATCAAGAATCTCAATTCCTAAAATTACAGAAGCTTTAAGTAAAATCCTTGTAGTTTGAATATCTTCTTCAGAAGGTTCCACATTTCCCGACGGGTGATTATGACACAGAATCATCGCGGCAGCATTTTCTCTTATTGCCTCAGAAAATACTTCGCGGGGATGAATCAAAGAACGATTCAAAGTCCCAACACTTACAACATGAATTTGAATAATTTCATGTCCTCCATTTAAAGTTATAACTACAAAACGCTCTTTATTACTTACCGCAAAATTTTTAATAAAAGGAATCATATCCTCAGGGGTCCTGATTGGTGCCCTCAAATGATTACTTCTTCTTTTTCCCAATTCTAAGGCCGCAGCAATTGCCAGAGCTTTTCCACAACCAATGCCCCTTATACTCAAAAGATTTCTGATAATATCCTTTTCGTTAGAATTATCCAGAGTTTCAATTATTTTTCTGGCCATATTTTGTACAGGATATTCCTTACTACCAGAACCCAAAATCAATGCCACCAGGTCTTCATCAAAAGGAAAAGACATTCCATGTTCCAGAGCAAGTTCCCTCAATTCTGGTTTTTTATTTACAATTTTTGTTTCCATAACTACATATATAATTGTTTTAATTAGAACAATTTATGAAGTAAAAATATAAAAATTTTTTAAATAAAGTGATAATAATTTCTACCGAGAATAATTTTATGAAAAATTTCAATGCAATACTAACTATTTTACTTACAACACTTTTACTTTTTTCTTGTAAAAGTATTCCACAAGAAGAAAGTAAGCAGATTGTTGATGAAAATCTTCAGGAAATTCAGGTAAGTCCATATCTTTCACGAAATCTTATGGACAAGGGACAATTGTCTGCAGGTCAATTGACAAAATTTTTCTTATCAAAAAGACCTGAAGCAGATGTAAATGTAATTATAAACATGGCAGCAAATTATATTGCCGAAGCAAATGACGAAGGAATAAATTCCGATGTTGCTTTTGCCCAGATGTGTCTTGAAACAGGTTATCTAAAATACGGAAACCTTGTAAAAGCCAACATGAATAATTTTTGCGGTCTTGGTGCTGAGAATGCAGAACATCCAGGAGAAAGTTTTCCAACCCAATTATTAGGAATTAGAGCTCACATTCAGCATCTTCAAGCCTATGCTACAAACGAAGATGTAAAACTTAATAATGAACTTGTAGATCCTCGCTACAATTGGCCACATAAAGCAATATATGCGCAAACTATCTGGGACTTAACTGGAAAGTGGGCAACAGATCCTGAATACGGACAGAAGATTGAAGAAATACTCTGCAACATGGAAAAACTGTTTCCAAAAAACTAATATTTGTTGAGCCATAAAAAGCAGGAAATAAAATCTCTACAAATTTTAATTTCCTGCCTTTATTTTAAATTACAAAGCCAGTTTATTCGCCAATTGTAGTTCCAATATATTCTTTTTCATTCAAAATTGATTTTATATTTTCAATATTTCTACCAGAAGCACAAATAACTTTCATTCCAAGTTCACTGGCCTTTTTTGAAGCAATTGGATCAAATGGACAATTCTTTCCAGGAACCCATTCATCTCCAACAATCTTACGGAAATCTGCCCAGGAAATTGTATCAATAGGTTTTGCATCAGGATTTTTTCTTGGATCATCAGTGTAAACTTTTTCAATATTAGAAAGATTTACAATTGTCTTTGCGCCAAATTTTTCTCCAAGATAAACTGCATCTGTATCTGTAGAAAAACCTGGTTTCCATCCAGAAGCAACTAATACCTGACCATCAAACTTTAAATCTTCAAGTGTAGGATTATAAACTACATCATTTTTACAATAGTCACCAAAAGAAGCTTTTAACAACTGAGCATTAATTCTAGTTGCCATAATACCAATCCAGTCAGCTGCCATATCTTCGGAAGCAAATCCAGTTTTTTCTGCAACTTCTTTATAGGCATTCTGATAAATTCTTGCTGGAGCTCCACCTCCTGCTACTAAAATCAAACGTCGTAATTTATCTTCCTTAAGCCATTCTATACACATAGAAACAAATTTAATCAAAAAATCAGTATCTGGTTTTTCTGGAACAATAATAGATCCACCTACACTTAAAACTTTTGTAGACATAAAAACTCCTTTTAAAAATTATAAACAAATTAATAAAGTCCTTTAATCACTGGAACACTCCAATAACTACTGTACTTTACCGTAGAATTCGAAGCTTCTTCCCAAATCGACTGAAGAGCAAAACTTCTAGGCTGCTGTACAATTTTATTATCCTGACTAAAAGGTTTCAACCAATTCCAGCCGCGTGAAAAAGTTATATGATGAGAATCAAGATTTCCAAAATAATATTCTCTGGAATCTTCATTTTTACCTTCATTCCACTTATTATATTCAAGCCCCGCACCCAAAGCAGTATCAACAGGAACCCATCCAAATCCTTCAAGATAGAATTCACTCCACCAATGAACTTGAGTAACAAAATCTTGACCAACTAAAACACCAGCATCTGTGTAAGCAGGAATATCTGCAGCCCTCAGCAAAGTTGTATAAATCACAGCAAAGTCATAAGCATCGCCTTTCTTAGATTTTAACATATCCAATGGATCCGCATCGCCCTTTCTGTTATTTTTCAGGATTTTGTAATTATCACACATATAATCATAAATTAACTTTGCTTTTTTATATGGATTTTTTTCGCGACCAACAATTTTAAGACAAAGTTCCAAAATATTCTGATTATCACAAGGATTAAAGGAATCTGCTTTCAGGGCATTTTCAAGAATTGCAGGGTTGATATTTTTATATGGAGTTACTTTATCAATATTTACATTGCTTTTGAGCTCATATACTGTCAAAACAAAAGTCTGATTAAAAAGACTCTTACTGTTTGAACTTTTACTTCTAACCACCTGATGAATTAAATCTTTTTGATAATTCATTAAAATAGGACTTGGATTTACATCAGTAATTTCCAATTTAGGCTGAAGACTGTAAACAGAAGGAAGAGGACAGCGCAAAGTAATTGTAGCTGTGTCACTAGTAACAACATCAGCAATATCGGCAGTGTACTCCATAAGATAGATTTTTTTATTAGTAAAGGTTTTACTTCCAACAGTATTATCTACAGTGTAGTACAAGGCTTCAGATTTTTCTTTTCCAGTATCAACATAAAGAATACCAGAAGAAATTCCATCTGGAACATAAAGTTCAATTTCGGTATTGGACCAGGAAAGATAATCAAATTCATTTTCATTTGCTTCAATCATATTTTCTGTAAGCAAATTAATATTTTTTACATCACTTTCAACAATCTTGTTATTATAATCCATTGTAAAAAGTACTTTTGATTTGTTTCTACTTTCACCAAAGTTGTTTCCCCTAATTGTAATCAAATCGCCAACTTTGAATTTTTTTGAAGAAACGTCAGATATTACAGGTTTTGTAGATTGAACATAAGTAGTAACAGGAACAGGAATATCAACTTCATTTGCAAATAAAGAAGGTTTAGATCTTGAATCTTTTGTCCCAACTACAACAAGACCATCACAAACATTTGCAGGAAGTACAAGTTTTATCTGAGTATCTGACCAGGAAATATAAGAAGATGAAGTCAATTTTGAACCAGAAAATTCTACATAACTCATATTTCTGGAATCACCAAAATTTTTTCCGTTAATAATTACAACATCTCCCGGTGCACCAACAGGAGGTACAATAGATTCAATTTCTGGAATTGGTTTTATGCGGTAATTAACAAAAAGAATAGAAGCTACAATACCCCCTAAAATAAGTACCAGGAATAAAACCCTAAAAAGAGGGTAACGCCTAAAAATGTAATTAAAACTATTAGAAGATTCCACTAATTCTTGCCTAAAATTACCGAAACTGGCATTTCAAACTCTGCAACAACAGAAGAAGAACTCATTCCAGGAACAGTAACTCTTATTGAGATTGTCTCTTCATCAGCAAAATCCGGTCTAAAGACTTCTACATCTTTAATCATATTCATATTTCCAGAAACATTAGAATTATTGCTAATATTTCTTACAATAGAACTATTTTTAAAGCCTCTATTTACTGACGATAAAACTGATTGTTCTATATTACCCGAAATCAGCACACTTCTTCCACTATTTAAAGAAATATTATTTGCATAATCATTTGAAACCACGGAAGCTACACTAGAAGAAAGAGAAGGAATTGTTGCAAGAGTGCTAGGATTTACAGACGAATTAGAACCAAGTTTTAACCCCAGAGGAATAACTAATGCAAAAACCGCAGCCGCCGCAACAGCCGTAGCAAAATAGCCTAAATTCTTTAATTGAAATTTATTTGAAGAAATAATGTTTTTAGAAGATTCAGAAACTTTAGAATACTTCATTTTTATCATCAGTCTTTCATAAGATTGCTCCAAATAATGAGAATCAGGTGTTACAGCTTTTGAATCGGCCTGAAAAAGAACTCTCAAAGCCTTTAACTTTTCAAGTTCCTTACTACATTTTGGGCAAGATTTAATATGATCTTCATATTCTGCTTTATAAATTTCAGGAAGTTCATTATCCAAATAAACCGAAAGTAAATCCTTAGTCGGGCATGTAGACATTTTCTTCTCCTATAATTTTTAAAAGCTGTTCCCGGGCTCTAAAAATCCTTACCTTTACATTACCTTCAGTAATTCCAAGAACTTTTCCAATTTCCTTATAATTCATATCGCCGTATTCACGAAGCATAAGGGCTTCCTGTAAGTTCTTTGGCAGTTTTTTTAAAGCTTCCCTAGCCTTATCAATTGAATCTTGTTTTAATAAATCAGACTCACCAGTTTCTGATTTTCTTTTATCCTCATAAAGAGCCTTTTCGTAAGCCTTTCGTTCCCTGTCCTTACGTTTTACGTAATTCAAAGAAGCATTTTTTACAACTCTAATCAACCAATATTTTGCATCATTAATAGTTGGAAAAACCAGACCTTTTTCATTAGCCTTTATAAGAGAATCATGAGCCAAATCTTCTGCTGCTTCTTCATCATTTACAATTCTAAACGAAACCTTGTAAATCATAGTCATACATTCATTGTAAATTTTACGAAAATCAACAGGATTAGCCGCATTCAAGGGGCCTAATTCTTGATTCTGCTCACCATTCATATTAATAACACCCTACAATTTCAAAGGTTACAATTTTTTTTCCAGTCACTTTACATAAGGTTACTGGTAATAAAAAAAACACAAGACAATACAAAAGTTACAATTATTAGAAAACTTTAAGATTTATTGACGTTTCCAGGTAGGACCATTTGGAGTATCAATAATAACAATACCTCTTTCAGTCAATTTATTACGAATCTCATCAGCCTTAGCCCAATCTTTATTTTTCTTTGCTAAAGTTCTTTCTGCAACTAAAGCATCAATTTCATCTGCCTCTGGATCACCGGCATGAGCATTAAGATTTGCCTTTTCCTCTTCTTCAATAACCTTAAAGCCATTTTTTATAACATCAAGACTTAAAACTTTGTCCATCTGATAAATTGCAGCCAAAGATTCACTTGCTTTTCTCTGCCCTTTACCATTTGACTCTACCTGCATAGCAGCCAAAGCCACAGGAGTTGCAAGGTCATTTTCCAAGCCTTCTTTAAATTTCTTAAGATTATCGCAATCAGGATTTATTTTTTCCAAAATTTGAGCAAAGTTCTTTTCTGTAAGACCAAGACCTTCACTTTCATTAGCTTTTTTAATCAACTTTGCCAGTCGCTGATTTAATGCCGCTCTTGAAGATTTTGCAGAGTTCAAAGCATCAAAAGAAAATACAAGCTGTTTTCTGTAATGACCAGTCAAAAGGAAAAATCTATAATCCAAAGGTTCAAACCCCTTGTCTTTTAGCGAAAATCCCTTTTCCTCAGGAAGAGATGTCTGCAAGGTAATAAAATGGCCAGAAGATTTACTCATCTTTCCGCCTTCAAGAATTAAAAATTCATTGTGCATCCAATATTTTACCCAAGGACCATTAGCTCTTTCTTTTTCATCAAAAGAACCTTCGCTCTGTGCAATTTCATTTGTATGATGAACAGGAACGTGATCAATACCGCCAGTGTGAATATCAAAGTGTTTACCAAGATATTTCATACTCATAGCAGAACATTCAATATGCCAGCCTGGATAACCTCTTCCCCATGGAGAATCCCAAGTCATAGCCTGGTCTTCAAACTTAGATTTAGTAAACCAAAGAACAAAATCCCCAGGATTACGCTTATTTTCATCTACAACAACAACCTTACGCTTTCCTGCACCAGCCTTCAATTCATCAAGATTTAAATTAGCAAGTTTTCCATAATCCGGATAAGTAGAAATATCATAGTAAAGATTTCCACCAGCCATATAAGTATGACCATTAGCTTCAATCTCTTTTATCAAAGCAATCATTTCATCAATATGTTCAGTAGCCTTACAAATAACATCAGGATGGCGAATATTCAAAGCATCAATATCTTTCATAAATGCGTCAGTATAAAACTGGGCAACTTCAAGCACCGACTGATGTCTTTCCGCTGCCGATTTTTTCATTTTATCTTCACCTTCGTCATTATCGCCAGTAAGATGACCTACATCAGTTATATTCATTACATGCTGAATTTTATAACCTAAATAATTCAAAGTTTTATCAAGAATATCCCAGCAAACATAAGCTCTAAGATTTCCAATATGAGCATAATTATAAACTGTAGGTCCGCAACCATAAAAACCTGCAAATCCTTCATGAATAGGCTTAAAATCTTCCATTTTGTGACCCATAGTATTATATATTTTCAATGCCATAAAAAACCTCTTCTCGATAAAATAAAGGTGGGGTAAGTCTTCCCCTGCTCTTATAGGAAATCCGTTAAAAAACGAGCTGCGGCAGCGGGTCGTTTTAGGATTCTCCTCCAAAATGCGCACAGGCAGGCTATGCCTGACTGCACCCCTTCTCCTAGGGGGTCGCAAGAACTTGCTTACCCCTAAAACCCTTTTTTATCTAAATTTTTATCTATTCTGTAATTAATTATATAGTTTTCCTAATTCTTAAACAACAAGCATAAAAAAAGCACTGTCCATTCTGAACAGTGCTTAATCCAAATTACTTGTACAACTATTATTCCCAGGTTAATTCTACACTATAGTTTTCAGAACCATCAGTAGAAGGACTAATTACAACCTTATAATTCTGAGACCTTTTATCAGCTGCGGTATAAGCTTCACCTTTCTGCACAATCACATACCAGTCATCATCAGCGTGATATTCATGCTCTGCAATATATGCATCATATACTTCTTTTTCCATCATGTAAAAACCAAAAAGTTCTGTCGAATCTGAATACTCAGCTTCTGTAAGATGCCCCTTTAATACATCACTTTTAATATCTCCAGGAAGTAATGTCTGTTTTGTATCATCTGTCCCCATACTCCAGTTATAAGAAACCATGTAATAAAAGGTTTTGTCTGTTTTATTTTCAATTGTTACATCAGCGTTCAATGGTACAAAGAAATAACTTCCGACAACATAAGTACCAAAGCCAGAAGCACTGCACTAACACCAAATTTTTTTATATCAATCTTCTTCATTAATCCTACTTAACCTTTTTTATTCTCTATACTCACAACCAAAATCAAATATTCTACCATCCGAATAACGTCCGTATGATGAATTCCAAAGATAAACAGCCATTCCTCCAGTCTCATATCCCGTTTCATACATGCCGTTATCACCCTTTTTATGCCACTTACTAGATTTTGTAACAACAACATTCTTCTGTGTAGATTTATAATCAGGAAGACTCATAAGATAATCAGACTCCCATGTAAATCCTTCATCTACAAAAGTCTCGAATTCACTTTTATGACCTCCAAGTGTAATTTGTCCATAAAATGCATCTTCCAGATAACCAAGACTTTCTTTTAAATCATCAAGGGAATCAAATACATAGCCTTCTACAGAACGCCCATCAATAGTAGTGTATGTAATGCTATCCCCACTTAAATTAAACTTACAGCTATTTAAAAAAAGAATGCAAAGAAGTGCAAACATATTTCCTAAAACTCTTTTTTTCATAATTTTTCTCCTTTCTTTTTTAGTAATAGAAACCTCAATCATCATACCCACCCCCGACTTCTTTTGTCAATCCGAATCTGCAGTTTCAGCAGGGCTTCCGCATTATAAACGCTTTTCCGTAATGTTGGCGCGAAGGAGCGGGGAGTGATTCAAAAACACTCTTTTTGTGGCTGCTGCGAAGCGGCAGTTCAATAGTTTCTATACCACAAAAAGCGTGTAGCGCATTATTGCGCGGTTTTGAATCACGCAACCGTGACTGGGAGCCAAAAAATCGGATTTTTGTTTATAATGCGGAAGCCCTGGCAGTTTCATCCGTACATAATGCAGTTTGCCGGCCTCCCTGGAACTGTTGGCGGAGCCCTTTACATGAACGCTCGCTGCTTTACCCCTTCCATTAGCGATATATTTTATTCCGCCGAATATTTTACATTCCATGGAAAAGTCACACAGTACGCAACCATCACCTTTATTCCCTCAGCCTGGGACTACAAAAAAATCCCCATTTCAAGACAATCAGCAGCTAAAAGTAATTACTTCTGCAACATTCCATCTTAAGCCCGCCGCAGCAGAAGACCACGCCCCCATAGTTTCCCCCTTGCGATTTTTTTTGTAAGCCTTTTTCTTACTTCTCGTATTTTCATAATTAAACAATTTTATTGTAAAATCAATTTATGTTTAATTTTCAAAAAACTCGAATTTCGGGCTATATAGTTTTCTTAATTCTTAAACAACAAGCATAAAAATACCACACTTTTATTCAATTAAAGTGAATTTAATTCAGTTAATTGCTATAATAAAAATGTGAAAACCCAAGAAATAATTGCAAAAATAAAAAGCTATGATCACTTTAAAGGAAAAATCCTATTAAACGAAAACTTGTCCAACAAAACAACATTCAAAATTGGCGGACAAGCGGAATTATTTATAAAACCTTTAAATTATAATTCCTTCCAGATTGTATTAGATATTTTACTCGAAGATAATATTCCTTTTTTTATTTTAGGCGGAGGAAGCAACCTTGTTTTTACAGATCAAATTTTACACAAAGTTGTAATTTCCACACAAGATTTTTCAGACCTAGATTATTTTGCACCTGAAGATTTACCTTCCGAATTTGGTAAAATTGAAATTTCAAAAGATGAGTGCCTTGTCAGCTGCTTTTCAGGAACACCAATGTCAAAACTGGTAAATTTCTGTACAAGCAATTGTATTTCTGGAATGGAAGAATTTGCAGGCCTGCCAGGAAGCATTGGCGGAGCTCTTTATATGAATGCACGTTGTTTTAATAAAGAAATCTCGGACGTTCTTTTATGTTCAAGCTATATGGATTATTCAAGCGGTAAAGTTTTATTAAAAAAATGTAGAACAATAAAAGAAGAATGGGCTTATAAAAAATCACCATATCAAGATTCTAAAAAGTTCATTACAACTGCAACTTTTCTCCTTACACAAAAAAAGCAAGAAGAGCATGCACAAATAGAAAGTAACTGTAAAAACTTTATTGCAGAAAGAGTTTCTAAAGGACATTTCAAATATCCTTCAGCAGGTTCTGTTTTTAAAAATAATCATTCTTTTGGAAAACCTTCCGGAGCAATTATCGATCAGGCCGGTCTAAAAGGCTATCAAATTGGCGGTGCTAAAATTGCAGATTTCCACGGGAATATTATAATCAACACAGGAAATGCAAGCGCTCAGGACGTAAAAAAACTTGTAACCTATACTCAAAAAATAATTAAAGAAAAATACAATTTTAATCTTGAGCCAGAAATCATTTTTGTCGACAATTAAATTAGAGGTTTTTCCAATCTTCAAAATACTTTTGTTGACAAATGAAAAATCAAAATTTATACTTATTTATTAAGATAATGAGGTAATACTGTGCTACAGTTACAAATTAGTCGTTTTTCACCTGGAGCCTATCTGGTTGTAGAAGGAAAATCCGACAGTGATCATTTTTATATTATTCAACAAGGTTCTGTCCAATCTTACAAGGCATCAGGAACCGGCTCAACTCCAGTTCTTTTAGGTCCTGGAGACTTCGTAGGCGTAGTTGCATGTATGTCTGGCAGACTTCAAATCGAAACAGCAATCGCAAAAACAGATGTTGTAGCAATCTCTGTAAAAAGAGAACAGTATCCAGATTTAATCAAAAATAATACACCAGTTGCTTTAAAAATTATCAAAACTTTTGCAAACCGCATGCGTGTAATGAACGAAATGCTTACAAAGGCAACATTAAAGGGTGTAGTTTCAGAAACGTACGATCAGATTTATAAAGTAGCAAAATACTACGAAAAAACTTCTAAGCACAATATAGCAGTTTTCGCCTACTATCAATACTTAAAGACAAGACCGGTTGGTCCTAATGCAGAAGATGCTAAAAAGAAATTTGCATTCTTTAAGCCAAAAACACATGCTGTATACCTTGAACCAAATTCAGAAATGACACGTTCTTATCCACAAGATTGTATGATTTTCTCTGAATCAGCTCCAGGTGCAGATATGTTTATCATCCAAAGTGGTGAAGTTTCAATTTCCAAAATTGTAGATGGAAACGAAGTAACTCTTGCTATTCTCCACAAAGGAGATATGTTTGGAGAAATGGCTTTATTGGAAAATAAACCAAGATCTGCAAGTGCAATTGCTCATACAGACTGTCATTTAATGGTAATTAACAGAGCAAACTTTAATCAGATGGTATCAACACAACCACAGTTGATTGCAAAACTTACAACGACTTTAGCTGAACGTCTGTGGTCAATGTACAGACAACTTGACAATGCTAACCTTTCAAATCCTGTTGCAAAGATGATTGATATGCTTTCTCTTCAACTTGAAAAGAAAAATATCGATAGCAATTCTCTAACTAATAAACAACACCAGAGTGATCTTACCTGTCAGGATCTGGCAAATTTATGCGGTATTCCACTCGAAGCTCAGGCAAGAGCAATTTACGAATTTCAACAGGATAATCACATTAAGATTGTTAACCAGAAAATTTTTATTAAAGATGTTGTTGAATTAATGAAACAGGCAGCATTTTACAGAAAACACCCTGGCGATAAATAAGTTTAAAATAAAAAACTAAATCATCAATAATATTCTTCCGATAAATAAAATATGAGTTATCAGAAGAATATTATTTTTTTAACTTATTTTATATTTATTCTTTTCCCTCAATTTGCAAAAGAACTTCCAAATGGTTATAAAAATATTCAACTAGGAATGACTTTAGAAGAAACAAAAAATAACTTAATTAAAGATTCTTCTTTTGGATACCACGGAGAAAGAGATGTATCTTTAGTACCTTCAAATCAAACAACACTAATTGAAACCGATGCCCAAAGAGGCTTAGGTTCAAATTTCCTTTCCCACTGCTGGTTTCAATTTTATGACGAAAAATTATTTATAATCACAATAAATGTCAATCAAAACAGAATGGATTATTATTCAATCTTCACTACCCTAACAAAAAAGTATGGAGAGCCTGATACAATAAATCCAAACGCAGCAAGCTGGAAAAATGAACAGGTAACAGTCAGTCTGGAAAAACCGCTTACTCTAAAATATATTGATAATGAAACATTCGACCAACTTCAAAATTATTCAAACATTCAAAAATCTGCAGAAGAAGAAACCCGTCAAATGTTCCTGGATGAGTTATGATGAAAAAGTATTTATTATTTGCCATTCTAATTTCAATTTGTTTATGTTTTTCTGTTTCTTGTAAAACAAATAGATTAAAAAAGGATACTCTAACAATTAAAACACAAGCAGGAATTTCATACCTTCTTAATGTTGAAATTGCCGACACACAGGAAAGCCGACAAAAAGGCTACATGGGCCGTAAAATCATTCCACAAGGCACAGGAATGTTATTTGTTTTCGACAAAGACCAGGTCTTATCATTCTGGATGAAAAATACACCACATCCACTTTCAATTGCCTATATTGATTCAAAAGGCAAAATCAGAAACATCTACAACATGACTCCATTCAGCTTATCACCAATTGTAAGCACAGGCTCAGTACGTTATGCACTGGAAGTACCTCAGGGCTGGTTCGAGAAAAACTGTATAAAAGAAGGTGATTCTATAGATCTTTCAATATTAAAACAGGAATACTAACATTCTTTTTCCAGTTTTAATAATTCGTTTGCTGCTATTGCATCTTTAGGATCAAATTCAAGAACACTTGTAAAATATTTTCTAGCTTCCTCTTTGTTTCCTTCAGCAAGAGCTAAATATCCTAAATTAGAGACTATTTTGACATTTTCTGGTTCAATGGCAAATGCTTTCATAAGACAATCTTTAGCAGACTTAAAATCTTTTTCCTGAACATAGCATAAAGAAAGCTCATTATAAGTATCTACATTTTTGTCAGCACCAAATTTTACAGCCTGTAAAAATGCAGTCTTAGCATCGGAATATCTTTCAAGTCTTCTTAAACCCCATCCTAATAAAAACCATGCATTCCAAACTTTAGGATTCGACTGCAAAAATTCTCTAATTGCTTCAATACCTTTTTCTTCCTGACCTTTTTTTATAAAATCATAAGCTGCTTTATAGTTTTCATCATCAATGTTTTGAGCATTAATATTATTTACAATTTCCTGAGCTCTTTCTTTTTTGTAAAGCCCATTTTCACCAAGTTCATCATCAGAAACATCGCAAGTCAAAGCAAGATATGTTTCAAAAGCATCCTTTGCTTCTCTAAACTGATGTTGTTTCATATAGAAAAATCCTGCATTAAAAAAGGCATCAGCAAGTGGAGGATCAGCTTCCATAGCTTCTTCATAATAAGCCAAAGAATCTGAATCGTAAGCATCGGCATCTTCATTCAATCCAGAACGTCTGTATGCATCAGCTCTCTGATCAAGAAAAAGAGCCATATTTAAAATAACTGCAGAATCTTCTGGATCAAAACCTAGCAAAGCTCGAAATATTTCTTCAGCAAGTTCATAATCTTCATTTTTAGTTTTTAGAATTGCCGCTTCACAAAGTTCTTTTTTAATATTTGGTTTTACCTGCTTAATAATTGAACGGTAATAATCCAAATGTGCATTTTTGCTATCATATGCTAGTACAGTTAAAATTCCGGCGAGTATCTGTTCGGTTGTAATTTCTTCAGGATTGAAATTTCCTGGATCTTCATTTGTTTTCCTTTGTACAGGAAGTTGAATTGTTTTATCAATCTGAAAAGCACCGTTTGAAGGATTAAAATTTTCGGGGATATTAATATAATAAATTGACTCTAAAGGATTACCAGGATTCATAAAAAAACCTCTTTTATAATTTTTTTAAATTGACTTTCATTATTCTTTATTCTGATTTTCTTCTGCATTTTTATTCTTGGCTTTTTCAAGTTCAGCCTTTTTCTGTGCAGCTTTTAATTCAGAATTTCTTTCAGCAATTTGGTTCTTAATTTGATTTTGAATCAATTGCTTTTGATAAGAAGTAATATAACTGTTTATATGAAATTTATAAGCCATTGGAGTTTCTTCTTTAATAAATTCGATATGAATAATTACTATATCTTTTCTACCAGGAAGTAAATCTGTATTTTTAATAATTCCAGGAATAGAAACTTTCTCGGCAGTATCAGAAAAAATTAATCGTAAATCTGTTCTTTTCCCCATAAGGAATTTTGGAATTCCAACAGATAAGACTTTAGCTCCACCAAAAGATAAATCTTTTAAAATACATTTTCTTGGCACACCAGCTATAAAGATAAAAGATTCTTCTTTTGGTATACTCAACTGACGCAAAGAATTTTGATTAATTGCAATTCTCTCTTCTTTTCTTGTTTCAAAATTATGGTTTACTTCAAGAAATTCACCAATTCGTGAAATCAAATCATCAGGCGGTCTTTGAGTGAATTCAAGAGTTATTAAAGCTAATTCATTTGTTTCTTTATAAGGTTTTATATCAATTACATTTGAATTAACAAAAAAATGTATGGGCTGATTATTTTGATCAACAAAACAATATCTTAAGCTTAATACCATATTTTTGTTTTTTCTCTTATTTATTTCTAAATATATTCCACTTGAAGTCCCTACTATTATTTTAGCTTGCTGCAAAGACGAAGAGTTGAGAATACAAGGCCACTGTCCACCATTACATTTAATATATATCTGACGGGGATCCATTCTTAAATATCTTAAATTTGCTTTTGTAAACACAATTTCTTTATCACGATAAAAATCGTAATAATTAGAAATATTATGACTATTAGAAACACTCATTTCTGGGCACTATCCTTAAAGAAAATTTTAAGACACTTTAAAATTAATATCTTTTATAATAACTAAAATTTGATGAATGTACAATTAAAAAATCATTATAAATCTAATATAACAAAAAAAAATCCGCCTTAGTATATAAGACGGATTTGATAATTTGAAAATATTAAAAATTACTCAGCAACTGATTCTTCTGCTGGTGCAGATTCTGCTGCAGCTGGAGCTTCTTTTCTAGCCTTATTTTTAAGAGCTGCATTGCAAAATTTACAAATTTTTACTGTCTGACCATTAATCTCTTTTTCCCAAAGAACTTTAATATCTGTTTTTCCACAAATAGCACAAGTTCCTCTTCCATGAGAAGCCAATGATCTGATACCTGATCCACGATGGTTTTTTGACATTTCGGACTCCTTAAAAATCCGCTAAAACTTCTTATGCTTTAGCTTCTTCTTTCTTAGTTTCGGTTTTCTTTGCTTTTGTTGTTGCCTTTTTCTTAGTATCATCAGCAGATTTTGCTGGTTTTTCTACTTTTTTTGCAGGCTTCTTTTCTTTTTTTGCTTCATCATCAGCTTTTTCAAGCTTATAATCAACTAATTCAAGAATAACAACATCTGCTGCGTCACCCTGACGGTATCCTAATTTAAGTACGCGTGTATAACCACCGTTACGTTCCTGCATACGAGGAGCGATATCCTTAAAAAGTTTGTCAAGAATTTTTTCATCCTGAATATATTTAGCTACTTCACGACGATTGTGTACAGAATCAACCTTAGCTCTAGTGATTAATTTTTCAGCACTTCTTCTAACTTCAAGTGCTTTAGCTTTAGTTGTTGTAATTCGCTCATATCTAAAGAGAGAAGTTACCATATTGCGTGACATAGCACGACGATGTGCTGTAGTACGTGAAAGCGGATTAAAACCATTTCTATGATTCATCTGTTTCTTCCTTCTGCTTAGTTAAATTTGCAGCATTCTTCAGATGACTATAATCTGTCATTCCAAGAGTAAGATTCCAGCCCTGCAGTTTTTCTTTAATTTCCTGCAATGACTTCTTACCAAAGTTTCTTGTCTTGGCAATGTCATCTTCAGTTTTCTTAGTTAATTCGCCAATAGTACGAATATTTGCATTTTTCAAACAATTAGAAGATCTAACTGAAAGTTCCAAGTCATCAACAGAAGTATTAAGTAACTTCTGGAGATCCTCATCCTCTTCTTCTGTTTCATCAGTTCCAATTACATCTTTATCATTAAAGTTTACAAAGATTGCAAATAAATCTTTAGCAATTTTTGCTGCTTCTCCTAAAGCATCAACTGGAGCTATTGTTCCATCAGTCCAAATTTCAAGAATGAGCTTATCATAGTCATTTCTCTGACCAACACGACAAGGTTCAATTGAATATTTTACTTTTGGAACTGGAGTGAAGATTGCATCCATTGGAATAGTACCAACCATTTCAATGTAATGTTCGTTAGTTTCAGCAGGTACATATCCTCTACCAAGATCCACTTGAATTTCGATATCAAGGTGAGCACCTTCGTTCATAGTAAATACTAAAACGTCTTTGCTTACCTCCATAATTTCAAGCTGTCCTTCTTTAGTAAAGTCATTACCTGTAACTTTTCCAGGACCCTTGAACTCAAAATTAATTGTATCTTGTTCTACATCGTTTGGTAAACGCAAACGAATCATCTTAAGTGTATTAATAATTTCAAGAGTATCTTCTGCAACCTTTGGAATTTTATCAAATTCACTGTTGATTACATGTGGTACTCCACTATCATCATAAGATGTAATACGGATAGAAGAAATTGCATACCCCTGAATAGATGAAAGTAAAACCCTTCTTAAAGTGTTACCAACTGTTGTTCCAAATCCAGTTTCAAAAGGATAGGCAATAAATTTTCCGTATGTAGAATTTGTAACGCTGTGTTCAAATGTAATGCCTTTAGGCTTTTTAAAACCTTTAAGCAAATTTTTGCGTGCCATCTGAACTCCTTCTTATTATTTAGAATAATATTCAACTATGAGGTTCTCTTTAACTTCATAATCAATATCTGCTTTTGTAGCTAAATTAACAACCTTTCCAGTAAAATTATCTTTATCAGCTTCAAGCCATGCTGGAACAACTTTATCACCATTTGATACAACTAACTTTCTGATGCCTGAATTTTCTTTTACAGTGATAACATCTCCTACTTTAACTAAGAAAGAAGGAATATCAACTTTCTTTCCGTTAACAAGGATATGACCATGATTTACCATCTGTCTAGCCTGTTGTCTTGTTTTAGAAAAACCTAAACGATAAACTACGTTGTCCAATCGGGATTCAAGAATCTGTAACAAGTTTTCACCTGTAACACCACTCTTTTTAGTAGCCATCACATAGTAATTACGGAACTGTTTTTCCATAACACCATAGATAAATCTTACTTTCTGTTTTTCATCAAGCTGAATACCATATTCTGACTTCTTACGTCTTACTTCTTTCTGGTTTCTTTTTGATTCTTTAGTATAACCCATTACAACTGGATTAATACCTAATGATTTACATCTCTTTAATAATGGTTGTGTGCTTTTACCCATAATAGTTCTCCTCAGAAATTACATGCGTCGTGTCTTACGAGGACGACAGCCATTATGTGGAATAGGTGTAACATCAGAAATTGATTTTACTTTTAATCCCATCAAACCAATTGAGCGTACAGCGTTTTCTCTACCCATTCCTGGGCCTTTAACGTATACGTGTACTTCACGTAAACCATAACTTGCAGCCTTCTGTAATGCTGTTTCAGCAACTGACTGTGCAGCAAATGGAGTAGATTTTTTTGCTCCACGGAAACCGAGTCCACCAGAAGAAGCCCATGAAAGAGCATTTCCTTTCATATCTGTTACAGTTACGATTGTATTGTTGAACGTAGCCTGGATATATACATTACCCTCGTATACGCTCTTTTTTTCCTTTCGTTTCTTAACGGTAGCCATTCTAATTATCCTCCGCCTTATGCTTTCTTCTTATTAGCAACAGTCTTCTTCTTACCTTTACGTGTACGTGCGTTTGTACGTGTACGCTGTCCACGAACAGGAAGACCTCTCTTGTGACGAAGACCTCTATAGCAACCAATATCCATAAGACGTTTTAAGTTAAGACCGATTTCAGAGCGAAGACGACCTTCAACCTTGTAGTCTCTATCGATAATTTCACGAAGCTTATTAAGCTCATCTTGAGATAAATCATTGATCAATTTTTCAGAATCAACTTTTGCTTCATCACAAATCTTCTTTGCTGATGAACGACCGATACCATAAATATAAGTTAATGCGGTACCTACATGTTTATTAGGGATATCTACTCCCGCAATTCGAGCCATCTGTTACTCCTTAGCCCTGTCTCTGCTTATGTTTTGGGTTTGTACAAATAATGCGGACAACGCCGTTTCTTTTGATAACCTTACACTTGTCACAGATAGGTTTTACACTGGTTCGTACTTTCATTATAAAGCCCCCAAAGAGAATATTCTTTCACCGAATTTTCAGCACCTCGCAATGAGAGCAATTCGGTAAAAGATAATATACCAATATTCTCTTTTCTTTTCTAGTAATTCACGGAATTTTTTTTATAAACTTCGTGATCTGATTTTGCCCTTTGTTGTTAATCCATCGTGATGATGCATTTTCAACAGAGCCTCAACCTGACTCATTGTATCAAGATCAACACCGACCATGATAATTAATGAAGTTCCACCCATCAGTTGAGAAACGGACTGTGGGAATCCAAACAATAACTGAATTACTGTTGGCATAATTGCAATAAATGCAAGGAACAAAGATCCAGGTAATATAAGTCTATTCAAAATTTTTGTAAGATATTCTTCTGTCTTATCTGAACTAATACCAGGGATGGAGCCACCGTTTTCTCTGATATTCTTTGCAATTTCTGTAGGGTTCAGGGTTACCTGAGTGTAGAAGTAAGCAAAGAAGACAATAAGAACAACTAACAAAATATTGTACCAAAGACCATTTGGAGTTAAGAATCTTGAAAGATTACTAACCCATTTTGGTGTGTTCTGACCATTAGATAACATTGAAAATAATGTAACTGGTAAAGTCAAAATTGAAGATGCAAAGATTAATGGAATTACATTTGAAGGATTTACTTTAAATGGAATGTATGTACTCTGTCCGCCATACATTTTTCTTCCTACAACACGTTTTGCATAATTAACTGGAATCTTACGAACTCCAGATTCTTCATATATTACCAAAGCAATAATTGCAATGTACATGATCAATACCAAGATAACAAATACAAGCTGAACTTCGCCTGCTTTAACCTGCTGAACTAATTCAACAATAGCATTAGGCATACGAGCTACGATACCTGCAAAAATCATCATTGATATACCATTACCAATACCGCGAGCTGTAATTTGATCTCCTAACCATACAGTAACCATTGAACCAGTTGTAACTGTCAGCATTGCAAGAATATTAAAAAGAACTCTGTTCTCGAGAATAATACAACCTGGAATGCTGAGAGCATATCTGGTTACAGCGAAAGACTGCAAAAGACATACAAGAATTGTTCCAACTCTTGTATATTGTGCAATCTTACGCTGGCCACCGTCTTCTTGTGAGACTCTTTTAAGAGATGGGAAAATAATCACAGCAAGCTGCATAATAATCTGCATAGAAATATAAGGCATTACACCAAGCATAAGAATTGAGAAGTTTGAGAAAGCTCCTCCTACAAAGAAGTCCATATAACTGGCGAATGCATTTTTATTCTGAGCAGCCAAGTCGTCAAAGTACTGGATAAGAACATTTGCATCGATTCCTGGAATTGTTAATACAGAACCTAAACGGAACACTGCCAAAACAAGGAATGTAAAAAACAAACGATCTCTCAATTCTTTAACTTTAAACATATTTACGATTGGATTGCTTGCCATGTTCTACTCCACTCTACTTTTTCTCTTCGTTTTTTTCTGCTTCAGCTGTAGTTACAGAACCACCAGCTTTTTCAATTTTAGCCTTAGCTGAGGCAGATACTTTATCTACAACAATAGTAAGCTTTTTTGTAAGATCTCCATTTCCAAGAACTTTTACAAGAGTATCAGTTTTCTTAGAAATAAAACCTTTTTCTTTAAGAGCTTCTTTATCTACAGTTGCACCATTATCAAATTTAGCTTCAAGCTGATCAAGATTGATACAAACATATTCTTTCTTGAAAGGATAGTTCGAAAATCCTTTGTGAGCGATACGTCTGTATAAAGGCATCTGTCCACCTTCAAAACCAATATAAGTTTTTCCACCTGAACGAGACTGCTGCCCCTTATTACCTTTACCTGCTGTTGTACCAAGTCCTGAAGAAGAACCACGTCCAACACGTTTTGGATTCTTATTAGCACCCTGAGGAGCGCTTAAAATTGGATTATAATCTGCCATACTACATCTCCTCAACTTTAACTAAACGAGAAACGTTTGCAATCATACCACGGATAGCATCGTTATCTTTATGGATTTTAGAAGAATTAATCTTCTTAAGTCCAAGACTTCTTACTGTTGCAACGTTATCTGGTTTCTGACCAATTACACTCTTTACTAATGTAACTTTAATTTGTTTTGCTTTAGCCATACTCTAACCCCACAACTCATCAAGAGTTTTACCTCTGTTAGCTGCTACTTTCTTAGCATCCATTAATTTAGAAATAGCATCAAATGTAGCTCTAACTACGTTTACTGCTGAACTAGATCCTAATGATTTAGAAAGTAAATCTGTTGCACCAGCTGCTTCCATAATTGCACGTACAGTACCACCAGCGATAAGTCCAGTACCTGAACAAGCTGGTTTTACAAGTACAGAAGAAGACTTGTATTTACCAATAATATCATGTGGTACAGTACCATTTTTTAATGGAACTGTTACAAGATTTCTCTTTGCCTTATCAATACTCTTCTTGATTGCTTCAGATACATCATTAGCTTTACCAAGTCCGTATCCTACACGACCCTTACCATCACCAACAACTGTCAATGCAGAGAAAGCCATACGGCGTCCACCTTTTACAGTCTTACTTGTTCTGTTAAGAGTTACAAGTTTTTCGATGTATTCTTCTTTCTTTTCTTTAGGTTCTTTATCAAATTTTTTCTGATGTTCTTCCATCTTTAACTCCTAGAATTCAATTCCTGCTTTACGAGTTCCATCAGCGAGTGCTTTTACAACTCCATGGTAAAGATAACCATTACGATCGAAAACTACCTTAGTAATTTTCTTTTCTTTAAGACGAGCACCAAATGCTTCACCAAGCTGAGAAGCTCCTTCAGTATTTGGTTTAATTTTAGCAAATTCTTTTTCAAGTGTTGAAATAGAAGCTAAAGTTATACCTTCGTCATCATTTATTACCTGAACAGAAATGTTCTTGTTACTGCGAGTAACAGTCATTCTTGGTCTATCTGCAGTTCCATAAACTGATTTACGGATATGAATTTTTCTGTGCAAGCGTTTTCTGTTTTTATCATTCATTTTCTTAAACATATAGCTTCACCTTATTTAACACCAGTTTTACCGACTTTACGTCTGATAACTTCGTTTTCGTAACGAATACCCTTTCCTTTGTAAGGTTCAGGTTTTCTTAATTTACGAATTTGCGAACAGAACTCACCAACCAACTGTTTACTAACACCAGAAACAGTTACTTTTCCATCCGGAGTAGCAACAACTGTAAGACCATCAGGTATTAAAGCAATGTAATCACTTGAATAACCAAGATTCATTACAAGTTCTTTACCTTTTACTTCGGCTCTGAATCCAACACCAGTAATAATTAATGTTTTTGAATATCCTTCAGAAACACCTTTTACCATATTAGAAATCAAAGCTCTATAAAGACCATGATCTGCATTTGCCTGCTTTGTTTCATTAGCTGTAGTAAGAACAATTTCATTGCCCTTTACTTCAACTTTAATATTATTGCTAAAATCCTGTTTAAGTTCACCTTTTGGTCCTTTAACAGTTACAAGATTATTAGCGACTGTTACTGTCACACCTGCTGGAATAGCAACAGGAAGTTTACCTATTTTAGACATACCTACCTACTCCTATTACCAAATTGTGCAAACTAATTCACCACCAACCATCTTTTCTGCTGCTTTCTTACCAGTTGTAACACCGGAAGAAGTTGAAACGATAATTGTACCATAACCATTGTAAACACGTGGTAAATCTTTGTAACCAGAATAAACACGGCGACCTGGTGTAGAGATTTTCTTAACACCATGGATAACTGGATTATTCTCTTCATCATATTTCAAGAAGATACGGATTGTGTTTTTTCCGTCTTCCTGAACCTTTTTAAAGTTCTTGATGTAGCCTTCAGTCTTCATAATCTTAACAATTTCAAGTTTAAGCTTTGAAGCTGGAACATCTACTTTTTCATGGCGGGCCATAGCCGCATTACGAACCTTTGTGAGCATATCTGCTACTGGATCTGATGCACTCATTTCTATCTCCTACCAACTTGATTTAGTAACGCCAGGAAGCTGGCCTTCACTTGCTAATTTACGGAAACAAAGACGACACATCTTATACTTACGCAAATATCCACGAGGACGTCCGCAGATTTGACAACGATTGTATTCTCTTGTTGCATATTTCTGTTTGCGGGCTGCTTTAATAACCATTGATTTTTTTGCCATACTTCACCTACTTACGGAATGGCATATTGAACTTTGTAAGAAGTGACTTAGCTTCAGCATCTGTAGTAGCACTTGTTACAATAGTAATATTCATACCAGCAATTTTTACAACTTTATCAAAGTCGATTTCTGGGAATATTAACTGTTCAGTAATACCAACTGAGAAATTACCGTGACCATCAAAACCAGTTGCTTTGATTCCACGGAAATCCTTAATACGTGGGAATGCGACATTGATCAAACGATCAAGGAATTCATACATAATATTTCCGCGCAATGTTACCATTGCTCCCACTTCATTACCCTCACGAAGTTTAAAGTTAGCAATACTCTTCTTTGCCTTTGTTTTTACAGCCTTCTGACCTGTGATAGCTGTCAAGTCAGTAACTGCGGCATCAAGGAGTTTCTTATTTGTGAGAGCTTCACCTACACCCATACTAACAACTATTTTCTTTATAGCAGGAATCTGCATAGGAGTTGTGTATTTAAACTCTTTTACAAGAGCTGGTGCGATTTCGTCTTTATAGACTTTCTTAAGCCGAGGTACGTAATCTGCCATTACAAGATATCTCCACATTTACGGCAAACGCGAACTTTCTTGTCGCCGTCTTTTTTATAACCAATTCTTGTTGGACCGCATTTTTTACATACGATTGCAACATTTGAAATATTAAGAGGAGCTTCTACTTCTGCAATACCACCCTGGTCTTGCTGGCTTCTCTTTTTCATTGCTTTTTTAACAATATTTACACCAGATACTATAACTGCATCTTTGTCAGGAATAATGCGAATTACTGTTCCACGTTTTCCCTTATCTTTTCCAGCTAGTACCTGTACTGTGTCGTCTTTATGGATTTTGTATTTTTTCAACATTAGATACTCCTTAAAGAACCTCTGGAGCTAATGAAATGATTTTCATAAAATCCATATCACGAAGCTCACGAGCTACAGGTCCAAAAATACGT
>CAMGTC010000008.1 GCA_946061765.1 uncultured Treponema sp. | reverse complement strand
AACAATAATAACACGGAAACCATCTTTAGAAACCTGGCCATCCTTTACTGCATTACAAGGTGCATAATGTAAAGTTGTTTCGTAAACTTGTACGATTGTTCCTGCTGGTACATAAAATGCTTCAACAGCAGAAGTATTTAATTTACCATTTTTTACAGATTGAAGTGATGCAAGAAGCAAAATAATATCATTAGAAGGAATGTTTAATTCAGAACCTCTGTGATATTCAAGACAGTTCAATTTAGTGTTATAACCATTACAATAACCAACCTGAATAGGCATTCCACCATAAGCATTTTCACTAAATTCTTTTGCAATTGGAAGAGCTTCAAGATTTTTATCTCCTGGCTCATAGCAAGTTGCACCTTCAGGTTTAGGTGTAGATTCATCTAATTTTTTCAAAAGGTCGGTTACATCATAACCAGTCAAAACCTTTCCATATTTCTCAAAAGCATGAGAGAAAACTGATTTAATACGCATTATTTACTCCTATAAAAAAGCCCGCCGAAGCAGTTAGACAAAAACAATTTTATCACCCTAATGATTATTTTGCATTAAGAAAAACACTTGATTTGAAGAATTGTTTTTAAGGAGGGGAAAGCCTTCCCCTCGCTCCAACCGCCCAAGGCGTTTTCCGCTACCCCTTCTCCTAAGGGGTAAAACAGCTTCGCTGTTTAGCCCCTTAAAATCCCCAATATAATTCCCGCGAATTTGCTTGCAAACTCGGTAAGCACGCTTGAGTGCGACCAACGCCCCGAGGGGACAGACCCCAAAAATACCAGGAGAACTGTCCCCTTAATTATTCGCTCTTAAAATAATCTTTTTTTTTACAAGCCTTCACACTACAATAGAAAATATGAAAATCCCCAAAATTGGTGACATTTTATTTTTTTTATTAATTCTTACCAGCGGTATTCTTCTTTCTAAAAATCTATTTGCAAAAAAAGGCCCAAGTGTGGAAATTAACGCTAATGGCAAAAAATATGAATATTCCCTTTCCCAAGATAGAATCTACAAGGTGGAAGGAAAAATTGGAACAAGCAGCATTCAAATAAAAGATGGAAAAGTAAGAATCATCGATTCACCATGTCCAAATAAAAACTGTGTTCATCAAAACTGGGGAAATCTTATAATCTGTCTACCAAATAACGTAATTGTTTCTGTAAAAGCTCAGGAGGATTTTGATGCTGTCGCTGAATAAAAATCGTATTGCCTACCTGGCTTCGCTTACGCTTCTTTTTTCCTATGCGGAAATGCTGCTTCCAAAATTCTTCCCTTTTTTTAAAATAGGTCTTGGAAATATTGTAATTCTTCTCGCACTTACTCTGGATTTTCCTTCCTTTTTACTTTTGACAATTATAAAAGCTCTTTCCTCTTCTATTATGGGAGGAACATTAATTTCACCATTTTTTCTAATTTCCCTGTCACAATCAGTAATTTCAGGCCTGATTATGTATTTTTTCTTCAAAATTCGCTCAAAATGGTTATCAATTTATGGAATTTCAATAATAGGTTCTTCTGTAAGTTCCCTGGTTCAAATAATTCTGTCTACCTTGTATTTAGGCCATGAAACATTAAGATTTCTAGGCCCCATGTTAATCTTCGCCTTATTTTCGGGAATCATCACTGCTATACTTTCAAAGTTTTTAAAAATTCCCCAGGAAGCACCATCAATCTCATTCGTGGAAGAAGAATCAAACAAGGTAAAGGTAATAATTCTGTCTACCATCATTTTATCTTCAACAATTATCATTTTTATGATTAAAAACATCTGGATTTTACTTGCAGCACTTATAATTTCTTTTACATGCCAGATTCTTTCAAAAAGAAAAATATTAATTTTGGCTCACCTTTCTATATTTGTTTTTGTAATTTTTATAAGTCTTCTAACTCCATCTGGAGAAATATTATTTTCAATATCATCCTTTAACATTACTTTAGGTTCTTTATTAGAAGGGGTAAAAAAAGCTCTTAGACTTTCAATAGCAAGTGCACTTTCGCAATGTGCAGCTTCGCTCAAGCCATCAAATAAAAACATTGTAGGATTAACTTTGACTTATTACAGAGGACTTTCTGATAAATTTAAAAACACAAAGGGCAAAGTTTTTAAGAGAATAGAAGAAACTTTAAGTGCACAAAATTTATAGTTTTCCAAATTATTTTTCTATTATCTCCTCCGCCGTGAATTTTTCCAGTAAAGTAATTTTATCTTTTAATCCACTGGTATAAGAAATTGAACCATCTGAAAAAATCATAATAAATTCAAAATCTCCAGCTTTTTCCCAAATCTTACGAGTTTCTTCTTTTCCTAAGATAAAGGAAGTTGTACTCAGATAATCAGCGTAAAGACCATTTTTAGCAATAATTGTTGAAGAAGCAATTCCATTTTCAACAGGATATCCGCTTCTACCATCAAGAATATGAATGTATTTTTTGCCATTATCAGCAGTAAAATATCTTTCGTAGCCACCACTGGTAATAACTGCACAATCACTTAATTCCAAAGCCAGGGGGACAGACCCCTGTACAATATCCGAGGGGTCTGTCCCCCCAAAAGGATTTCTAAGTCCAATCTTCCAATTTTCTGTTCCATTTTTTTTACCCAACAATTGAATATTTCCACCCAAATCTAAAACTGCCGATTCAATTCCATTATCAGCTAAAATTTTTATAGCCTCATCCCCGGCAAAACCTTTTCCCAAAGCCCCAAAATCAAAGGCCATTCCTTCTGGTAAAAATATATTTTCATCTTCAAAAAATACTTTTTTATAATCTGTAAGGATAAGTAATTCTTCAATTCTTTCTTTTGAAGGAAGCTTGTAATTTTTACTTGTAAAACCCCATTCATATGTCACAGGAAATAAAAGAGGATTAAATGCCCCTCCTGTAATTTCTGCTTTTTCCAGACCAAATATAATTAGACTTTCCAATTCGTAAGAAGGTTTAAATTTTTTTCCACAAGAATGATTTAATGCATAAAGCTCACTTTGATTATCAACAGCAGAAAGAATTTTATCTAAATCAAAAATCTTTTTTTGAGCCAGAAGATTAGCCTTCTTTGAATTTTTACCAAAACTTTTGATTGTCATGGCTGTATCCATTGATTGAAAAGTTATGGAATTTCCTTGAGACTTGCAGCCAACAATAATCAGGCCAATAAATAGCAAGAGACTTCTTTTGATAAAATTCCAGGTCTTGTGTTGATTAGCAATTGTAGGCATAAATTAGACACTCCTTAGAAAAATCAATTATTGTAAGTGTAATAAGAAATCATAATAAAAAATCTTAAAAAATTAAGTATTTTTACTATTAAAGTATGCACTTTTGTGATTTTTTTTATTCAAACTACCTTTCATAATTATTACATTAACTTTTTTCTTTAGGGGAATGTCATGAAAAAAATTCTTTTTATCTTATTTGTTTTTACAACTTTCTTTATTTCCTGCAAAAAAGAAATCGCAATCGATAACAACATGCTTGTTGCGGAAGATGATTTTGAACACATGTAATCTCACCAGTTTACTTATCAAATGGGAAATGGGATTCACAGATCAACAAAATGCAGCTGTTTATTTAAATCGATAAATAATTTTTAAACTCAAATAATTAAAAGTCAGAAAAGTTTTTTTTTCAGAAAATGGAGGGGACAGACCTCTAGAAGTTAGGGGTCTGTCCCCCACACATATCCCTTTCCCTAGAGGTCTGTCCCCATCAAATTTAAGCATTGGCTCAGAGTCTGTCCCCCCCAAATTTAGCAAGGCCTCAGGGATCTGTCCCCTTCGTTTCCCCATAACTCAATATTATTTGCCTTTTACATGTAATCATGACTATATTCAAAGCATGAAAGTTTTAATTTTATCTTGTAATACTGGCGGAGGTCATAACACTGCTGCCAAAGCTATAAAAGAAGTCTTTGACTCTTATAACGATGAATGTGAAATAAAAGATGCACTTTCTTTTGGAAGTCAACTTGCATCAGATTTAGTTTGCGACACTTATGTCGAAATGGTAAAAAAAGCTCCAGAACTTTTTGGTAAGCTTTACAAAATGGGAGAAAAACTTGGACAATCTCTTCAAAAAACTGGAAATCTCCATTCCCCTATTTACCAGATTAACAAATTATACGCTGATGACTTGGAAGATTATATTATTAAAAATCAATTTCAATTGGTAATTTGCTGTCATTTCTTTGGGTCAGAAGCAATGACATATCTTAAAGTAAAACACAATCTAAAAATTCCATTTTACTTTGTTGCTACAGATTATTATGTTTCTCCTATGATTGAAGAAACTGAACCAAAAAAGATTTTTGTTGCTCATAAAGATAGTATTTTCACTTATCTTAACCATGGAATTTCTTCTCACAAATTAATACCAACTGGCATTCCTGTCTCTCAGAAATTTGTAAAAGAAGGTAATAAAGCTCAGGCTCGTAAAGAATTAAATCTTAACGAAAAAGACCAGATTTTCCTTTTGATGAGCGGAAGTATGGGATTTGGCGATACAATTGATATTGCAAAGTACATTCTTTCAAATGGAAATGAACATACAAGAATTATTGCAATTACAGGAAACAATAAGGCCTTATACACAGAGTTCCAAAATAATTTTTCTGAAGATACAAGAGTTATCCCTGTAGGCTTTACAGATCAAGTTGATTTATATATGGAAGCAAGTGATCTTTTACTTACAAAACCAGGCGGACTTTCAAGTACCGAAGCTTTCGTAAAAGGAATCCCAATTATTCACACTTCCCCAATTCCTGGCTGCGAAAGTGAAAATGTCCAGTTCTTTACTGAGCATCACCTTTCTTTATGCGCTCAAAATTCAAAGGAAGCAGGAAGATTGGCATGTCTTTTAATGCAAGATGATTTTTTACGCAATCAAATATTGCAGGCACAAAAGCATTACAAATGTGAAAATTCAGCAAAAGCAATTGTTGATTACGTAAAAAAAGATTTTAAATAATTTTAAAGTGGTCTATCAGTCTGGAATTCATGTTTTATAACTCTCCATGCAAATAAATCAAGGAGAATTACATAAATATAGAATATCCACTGATAGCCCATTTCATTTACCGGCTCCGATAAAAGAAAATCATAAAGTCCATGAATCAACATTGGCACTACTAATGCCAGTAATTTGCAAACACTTACTTTTCCCTTTTTATAATCCAACCAGGCATTTTTTCCACGGCTCATAAAAAATCCCATGAAAACTCCAAAAGTTGTATGTCCAGGTATAGCAAATAAAGCACGGCCAATGGAAACTCCTGTCCCATAAGAAATTACATACAAAATATTTTCTAACCCCGCAAATCCAAGAGAAGCAGTAACAGCATAAACAATTCCGTCATAGCGGTAATCAAAATTCCTGTTTTTCCACACAAAAATCATAATTACCAGCCATTTTGATAACTCTTCTATAAGTGCCACTCCAATTGTATTTTCCATCCATGAATACTGAATTGTCCCTGGTTCATAATACTGTTGAAGAAAATACATCATAAATCTTTCTACACCTGCACAAGGAATAGAAAAAATCGCACCCCACATAAACACTTTAAGGACAAAACCTATAGGTTCCCTTTCAACTTTATCCAGTCTATAAACATATCTTAGGATAATAAAAACTGGTAAAAGTGCAGGAATCAAAATAAAATACAAAACTAGATTCATAAAAAACTCCTGATAACTGACATATTATCTATAAACAAAAAAAGCTAGAATACATTTTGAAGATATTATTAAGAATAAAATTCGAATAGCAATATTAAATTCAAAATTGTATTAAACTTCTGTAACTGAATTATAAGACAAGATTGGAACAAATATTGGTTTGCTTATCGAAGAAATGTATAGTAGCTTTCCAGCTTGAAAACGAGTTCCCGAAAATAAACTGGCATGAAGGTGTTAATGGTGAGCTGATTGATAATTTCGTTGCCGACCGGCTTACATTACGGATAAACGATGAACTCTAGACACGGTATATCTGGGATAGATAGACGTTTGGGGATTTCATGGGTCTGGAGATGTATTATTTGAATAATTGATTTCTTGAGAAATCGTGAGATTTTCTGCACTAAAACAAAAATATGTGTTATAATCATACTATATGAATACAGACTATAGAAAATTATGGATTCTGCTGATTGAAAAAGGGATAAAGAACAAATCCGATTTAATTCCTCTGGCCGGGATTTCCACAAATGTTCTGGCCAAAATGAACAAAGGTGAATATGTCTCTATGGAAAGCCTGCATAAGATTTGTAAGGCCCTAAAGTGTGATATTGGTGATATTGTTACGTTTAAAGAAAAGTAACTGCATTGTCACTGAATGACACGATTATGTGATAGAATATTTTAGAAGGTTTTAGATAATGGCAAAATTAAAGATTAGAAACTTTGGTCCGATTCAGAAAGGATTTTCAGAAAACGACGGCTTTTTAGAGATTTCTCCTGTAACAGTAATCTGCGGAAATCAGGCGACTGGTAAGAGTACAATTGCTAAGTTATATTCCATTTTTTCATGGCTCGAAAAAGCAAATGTAAAATCTGGACTTGGAATAACAAGCGAAAATATTGATGATTTAGTTTCTCTTTGTAAACCACACCGTATTGATGAATATTTTAATGATAAAACCGAGATCCATTATATAGGAACAACCTGCGAGTTTATTTATCAAAATGGAAAATTCTCTTCTAAGACCATAGATTTGAATAAAAATCTAATACAATATAAACGTCCAAAGATTATGTATGTTCCAGCAGAACGTAATCTTTTAACTTCTATTGAAGATGCTGAAAATATTAAAAACCTTCCATCAATGCTTTCCATTTTAATGGATGAATATGAAAAGGCAAAAAAAGCATCAAAGTCTGGAGTATTTGATTTACCAATTTCTAATGTAAAATTGATTTATGACAAGAATACCCTCACAATGAAAGTTGTAACAGACAACAATAGAACTATTTCTATATACAGTGCATCCAGCGGTATACAGTCAGTTACCCCACTTTCTATTGTGTCTAAATATATAACAGAAGAAGTCTCTTCCAATTTCTTGAACAATATTCAAAAACTCAGTGCAAATGAACGAAAGCAAATAAAGGAATGGATTAAAAAAGATACAAAAGACGAAGAAAAGAATCAGCTTTTGCTTTCAAGTTTTGACCAGCTTATTTATGGAAAGACCTTGAATGAAAGTATTGCAAAAAATATAGAAAAACTTCTTCATTACTTCTTCAATACTTGCTTTATAAATATTGTAGAAGAGCCAGAGCAGAACTTATATCCTCAATCTCAGAACAAAGTACTGTATGAACTGCTTGAATGTAAAAATAACAGTGAAGAAAACAAACTCCTCATCACAACACACAGTCCATACATTCTTGCTTACCTTACTCAGAGTGCAAAAGCAGCGGAGTTACTCGCAAAGGGCGTTCCAGAAAAAGAAATAGAAAAGATTATTCCAGTGAAGGCTACTGTTTCTGGTGAAAAGATTCACATTTACGAAACAAAAGCAGATGGAACAATCAAGCTCTTAAAGCCTTATAAGAGTCTTCCTTCAGATGAAAATGAATTAAATAAAGCTTTGGAAGATCAAAATGAAAGTTTCTCAGAATTACTTGAACTGGAGGCAAAATTTTGCAAGTAGATTTTTTTGCGTACAGTCAAAAAGTAAATGTTGTTCCTGAATTTGGAATATGTGATGATGCAGGAAAAGAAAAGCCTGCATACATTGATTACGATATTTCAAGGCAAGAAGACTGGGGTGCTTTGGTTCAATCAGAAAATTCACATGATTACTCTTTTATTGCAGTGGATAATAACATCATTATTCCAAAACCGGATAATGAACATCAGGAAGAATCCAGATGTGATGCCCTTCTTCACACAAACAAAACGATTGTTTTTATCGAACTAAAAGATAAACGAAAAACAAAAGCAGGAGATGCTGCAAAGCAATTGAAAACTACAATAAAAGTTTTCAAAGAGAATCATGATATTCAATCCTTTGAAAATAAAAAAGCTTATGTTTGCAATAAAGCTCATCCACATATAAATGTAACTTCTAATTCTCTCTGTGACAGTTTTTTAGAAGAAACAGGGGTTACATTGCATGTAGCAAGAACTATAAGTCATTTTGAGTAAGATACAGGTAAAGATTAATGTTCGATTTCGGAAATGCCAATGAAACTCAAATTGAAGCAATAAAAACAACAGATGACCCTCTACTTATAATTGCCGGCCCTGGAACAGGAAAAACATTTACTCTTGTTCAGTGTGCAATTTATTTGATTCAGGAAAAAGGTGTTGCTCCAGAATCAATCATGATAGCGACCTTTACAGATAAGGCTGCAAAAGAACTTATTACTCGTATTTCAAATGCCCTTCTTGAAAGAAATATAAAAGCTAATATTAATGAGATGTATGTTGGAACTTTTCACTCAATTTGTATGAGGTTCCTAAAGTAGCATCTTGAATATACTACACAAAAAAGAACTATAGAATGATTGATGCGTTTGATCAAAATTATTTGGTTGAAGAAAACATGTATCATTTTATCTTCGATAGATGAAACAAGAGCTTTATCCAAACTTCAAATAGCTTATTCTGGAATTGAAACTGATATCTTATAATCTAGAACGCCAGGTTTTATGCGAATGCTTACTATGTCTAACAGATTTGTAATTCCTGTTCAAACAGAACTTTACAATCCTAAAAAGGAGGATTAGTGACTATGGCATATTCTGCAGGAAATAATCTTCCTTTTGAGCCAACTTCAAAAATCGGTCATTTAGCTGTAATTAACAGTGAATGGGTTAATGAACTTATAAGGAACTTTGAGTCTATGGAAGAAGAATCTTTTGGAAATGAAGAAAAAGGATTATGGCAAACATATGATCCTTGTAAAGAAACTCCGCTGGAAGAAGAATCTGTTTCAGGAAAAGTCGCTACTTCATATATGCTCATAATGGAATTATTGATGCTTTTTACAAATATGCAGTTCTTTCTCATGAATTTATACAGCGTGTAATTCAGAGGACTCCTGAACAGCCTAATCCATATGGTATCCGTACAAACTGGGGAGAAAAAGTTTTAGTTTCTATTGATCCAAATACCAATTATGTTCTTAACATAACTACAGGTGGATACGAGAAAGATAAAAACTACCCTCAAGAAAAAGACTTAATTGGATTAAATAAGATTTTATCAACTATACCTTCAATAATAAGTAGAAAATATGAAGGTGCTCTTTATCCTGTTGAACTTGCTAATGGAATTGCATCTATGTCTAATTACCCTTCTGCAAAAATTTTGGAAAGATTTGTAGCGGACAATTTAAAATAGAAAAGGAGTTCAGCTTTGAATTTTGTTTGGAATTCAGAATCAGTTTCTATGTAGCTACAACGAAGATACTCCTCACGAATCTTTTTTTGCAAAATATTGGGGAGAAAATTTTTCATATAAATTACAGGTCATTTTGTTTATTCATGCTATATTAATATTATGTCTAATAATCTTATTGAAATCACGTTAAAAGAAAACATTAAAAATCCAAAGGCAATTTTTGTTTTTCCAACCCAAACAGCCGCTGAACTATGGTCAGACAAAATCATTTTTATTTCAGATGTTTCTGCGGTTGCAATGAATCGTTTTTTGGCCTGGGATACTTTTAAAGGACAGTCTATTAAGAGCATGCACCAGAATAAAACATCTATTCCAAGTGCAATGCGCCAAATTTTTGCTGCAAATTTAATTTCACAGAATGCTCAAAATCCATTCTTAAAAAATCTTATTATCCCAGAATATGCCAAAACAGCAGCAGGTTTTAAAAACTGGATTTGCTCACTCTTACCAAGCTTAAAAAACTGGAAAACAAAGTTTGAAAATAATCATCAAAATCCAGATGATGAAGATTTAGATCTCCTGACCTTATACGAAAAATATTCAAACTTTCTAGAAAAAAATAATTTCTTTGATCCGGCCTGGGAAACGCCTCCATTTCAAAAAGATGGAAATAAATATTTTATTTTTTTCCCAGAAATTCTTTCTGACTATTCTGAATACGAAGCAATCTTAAAATCCTCAGAAGATATTTCAATCATTAATATTCCTAACAATTATAATCTAATTGCTGATGTACAGTTTTTCAGTAACTCAAGAATTGAATTAAAAAATATTGCTGATTTTTGCCGAAAGATTCACGAAGATAAAAATAATCCAATCTCATGGGACGATATTGCAATCAGCGTTCCAAATATGGAAACTTACGGTCTTTATCTGGACCGTGAATTAACCTTAGCCCAAATTCCTCATCTTATGAGATATGCAAAGCCGCTTTCTTCTGTTGGTGCCGGTGGTCTTTTTAATCAGTTGAAACAGTGTGCTAATTCAAATTTTTCTTATAATTCAATTACTGCATTGATTTTAAATTCTGAACTTCCCTGGAAAGATAAAAATGCCATTAAACAGCTGATTGAGTTTGGTAAAAACAATCACTGTATTTGTAGTTTTACTTATAACAATGAATTGATTGATGTTTGGGAAGCTTCTTTTAAGGAAAACCCCAAAGAAGAAATTGCACATAATTTCTATAAAATCCTCAAAAAAGATATTCAAAACTTAAATAATTCAAAAACATTTTCCGAAGTTCGCGACCGTTATTTTAACCTTAGAAATGATTTATTTGATATGAACCAATGCTCAAAACAGGCAGATTTAATTTTGAGCCGCTGTATTTCAGAATTGGGTTCTCTTTTAGATTTGGAAGAAGATTTCCCTGAAATTTGTAAAGTTGCCTCTCCTTTTGATTTTTTTACAAATTACATTTCCGATATCAATTATCTTGCACAAAGTGATGAAAGAGGTATTCAGATTTATCCTTACAAACTTGCTGCTGCTTCCCCTTTTGGTTGTCATATAATTCTTGATTCAAGCCAGTCTTCTCTTTCAATTGTTTACAAACAGTTGTCATTTTTAAGGGACGACAAAAGAATTAATTTACTAGGCCATGACGATCCAAATGTAACCGAAAAATTTATTGCTCTCTACACAATGAACAGCTACAATCACCCGGTCTATTTTACCGCTGCTAACAAAACTTTTGATGCATATTCACAAACATGCAGTTATTTGAACGAAATAGATTTACGCAAAGAAACTGATGATTTTAAACTTTTTGGTTCAAATTCTTACAAAATCGAAGAAAATTGGCTCTTAAATCCAGATTCAGAATTTCCTCAAAAAATCACAGAAATTCAAAAAAATGGCTTAGAAAATTGGAAATTTATCCAAAATTTTCCAAATTCTGACGAAAATTTGGAAAATTCTAGAGAATTTGTTAGAAATTTTGTAAATTCCCATCGTTTAAAATTATCAACAAGCCAGCTCACAAAATTCAAAAACTGCCCAAGATCCTGGCTATTTGAAAGTCAATTAAATCTTAAAGAAGAAAATAATGCCGCAGTTCTTATGGATTATTATCAGATGGGTAACCTTTATCACAAAATATTTGAGCTTTACCTTAAAAATTTAAATGGAAAACCAATCCATATTGAGCATGACAAAGACGGATTACCAACAGATTTGCCAAACGAATACAAAAAAATACTGGAAAAAAGTATAACAGATGCTATTAATGATTTTAAAAATCCTTATTTGACAAAACAGATTCTGTCTACCACTCGACCTGCACTTGAATCTATTATTTATGATTCTGTCAAAAAGTTTTCTTATACTTTTGATGGTTGTATTCTTGAAAATAGCGAAGGTGAGTTTGAATACTTAGATAAAAGTAAAGACTATGATTGCCAAGGTAGAATTGACTGCCTTCTAAAAGATCCTTCGGATAACGAAACTATCCTAATAGATTTTAAATCTTCAGCTTCTTCAATCCCAGACAATACTTTTTTAAATAAAGATGATCCTGATACTTTGCCAGATTTTCAGATGCCAATGTACATATATCTTATGAGAAATCAGCAAAAACCTGTGATTGTAGACAATGCTTGTTTTTATGATGTAACTAAAGGTTCCTGTTCAATAGTTTTTGGAAAAAACCTGGGACAAAGATTAGGAAAAGTTCCAGATAAAATTCCCGAAAAAGAAGATTTTGAAGATACCATTAAATTTCTTCTTGATTATATGGATGAAATGGTTCACAGAATTCAAATCGGGGATTTTGCCCCTGATCCAGAAATTCAAGACTATTCATTTTGTAGGGCCTGTGCACACAACAATATTTGCAGAAATACTTTTAACGTTGGAAAGAGGGATTAAACTATGGGTGAAAAGAAATTTGATAATTATCAGAAAACAGCAATTAACGCTATAAATAATTCAGTTGTAAGTGCAGGTGCAGGTTCAGGAAAAACTACTGTCCTTTCTGAACGATTCCTTCACCTTATTCAAAAAGAAAATGGCTGCAACGTAGATGAAATTCTAACTTTGACTTTTACCAAAAAAGCAACAGTTGAAATGTCAGACCGAATCTACAAAGTATTAAAAGAAAAAGCTCCAGAACAAGCCGCAAATTTCTATAAGGCTAATATCAAAACTCTGGATTCTTATTGTAATACAGTAGCAAAATTAGGATGTCATCTATATGGAGTTTCCCCAGATTTTACCCAAGATGATGAGAGTATAAAAACTCAGGTAATGCAAAAAGCACTACCTTTTATACTTGAACACAGAGACAATCCAGCCTTAAAAGAAATGATAAATACAAATAATTACGAAGAAATAGCACAGGAATTGTTTGTTGATCCAATTTTAAATAATTCTTACATAGCAGATCCAATTGATTTTGAAGGTCTTTTTCAAATACAAGTAAATGAGATTTACAATAAATGGCAGGAAATCACAAAAATTGTAGATGACCATTTAAATTCTCTTGTGGGGCTATACAACGATTGTACAGGAAATAGAGACGGAGCCTTTCTTACAAATTTAAAAACTTGTATAGAAGATAAGGAAATTCCAGGACCAGTAAGCCTTTCTCTCAAAGAAATTCAAAATTCCGAATGTCAAAATATTGTAAAATACTGTAAGGCAATTTCACAAATCGCAGGAATAAGCCAAAAAGGTGCTAACGGCGATGCTTACCGTCCATTAAAAGATGTTTTAAATCTACTCAGAAATGATTTATCCACTCTACTCTCACTTGTGAATTTTGTTTATGGATATAGAATTTCAAAAGACTTAATCCCATTGTTAAAAGAATTTCAGGAAATCATAAATAAAATCAAACGAAATTCTGGAATTTTAACATTCAAAGATATTTCGAACATGGCTCTTTGCATTTTACGCGACCATCCAGAAATCCGTAAATTGGAAAAAGAAAAATACAAAGCCATTATGATTGATGAATTTCAGGATAATAATACCATGCAGCGCGATATGCTTTTTCTACTTGCCGAAAAACCTGACCGTATGGAAAAAGGTATTCCTGATGTAAAAGATTTGTGCCCAGATAAACTCTTTTTTGTTGGCGATGAAAAGCAGAGTATTTACCTTTTCCGAGGGGCAGAAGTAGAAGTATTCAATGCTCTTTCAAATGATTTTGCTGATGGTAATCTTGAAATGACAACTAATTACCGTTCTAATCAAGCGCTAATTGCAGCCTTTAATACAATTTTTGGCGGTTATTCATATCCACCTTGTGAATTTTCTGGAAAAGTTGAAGTAAAAGGTCCATCTGTTTTTTATTCACAGGAAGATAAAAATCGTCTGGAAAATGAAGGTCAGACAATACCAAATTACGAAGCTGTCTACCGAAAAGTAACACTTTCGGAGGAAGTAAAAAAATCAACCGAGGAAATTAAAAATCAAAAAGAAGAGTTAGAACAATTGTACAAAGCAAAAATCCACTTTGCACTTTATGATAAAGAACAAAATTCAAAAGCCAATAAAAATGAACTTATAGAAGAAGAAACTGAAGCTGAATGGGTTAGTTTAAAAATCAAAAAATTAATCGAAGAAGGAAAAGACCCTTCTGACATAGCAATTTTGATGCGTTCCTATAGTCTTCAGCCTTTATATGAACGAACTCTGTTAAAACATGGAATTCCTTACAATACAGAATGTGTAACCGGTTTTTATTCTGACGGGCCAATAAATGATTTAATGGCTTTTTTAAGATTGATAGTATACCCAGAAGAATCAAATTCTTATGCTCAAATACTACGATCCCCTTTTACAAATCTTTCAATTCCAGAAAGTCTTGCTATTCTTTCAGAAAAAAAAGCAGCATTCGAAAAATTGGATAATGACATTTTAAAGGGAAAAAGTTTAGAAATTTACCAAAAAACAGGTGATTTTTATCGAAATTTAGTGAATTCGGCTAAATTTGAATCAATTTCTACAATAATTACACGATTATGGTACGAAATTGGCTACAGATATGAAACTCTCTGGAATCACACTGTAGAAATGTATGGTAAACTTTATGACCTCTTATTTGAACTGGCACGCCAGGCTGATGAAGAAAATTCTGGTCTACCAAATTTTGTAGATTCAATTGCAGCCTATAAAGATGAATCTGTAAAACTTGAAAATATGGATATTCCTCTGGAACAAAAGGCCGGGGTTCATATTTTAACAATCTTCAAAAGTAAAGGATTGGAATATGACACAGTATTTATTATTGGTTCTCATAAAGGTTCTAAACGGGATAGTAATTCATCTCCAGTATTTAGTAGCAAAGAGTTTGGAATAACAATCAATACTCCAGCATATCCAGATGATGCCTTTGCAAAATCGGGACAGTACTTTTACGATAAGGTTAAAGCATTAAATCTGAGCAAGAAAGCAGCTGAATTACGAAGATTGACTTATGTAGCAATCACCAGAGCTAAAAATGAAGTTTACATAACAAACGGAAAATATTCTAAATCTAAAGATGCATCACGGTATTTACCAGGCGGAGATTCAAATCCAGATACAATTTTTAAAATTCTTGAACCTGTAATTAATTACTATTTAGACGACAAAGATGCTGGAACTCCACCTTTTGATATTGAATTAATTACACCACTTCCAAGATTTTCTGACGACGATGATTCTAAGGCCCGCAAAAACACAATCGGAAGTAAAAAAAGTTTACTTAAAGAGCTGGAAGAAAATGATCTTTATCAAAAAGCCCAGGAAGAAGGAAATGTAATTACAAAAGAAGAAGTAAAAGCAAAATATATTTCTCCAAGTAAACTACATTCAGAAGATCAGGAAGACACAAATAATACCGATTTCAAGGATAATCAAGAAATATTATTCTCAGAAATCAATCAGATTGTAAAAGATTCAATTCCAAAAAATGAATTAGAAAAAGCCAAAGAGGATAAAGATTATATTCCACAACCTCGCTTTGCTTTTAGTGATTTTGGTACAATCGCCCACGCATATATGGAAGCTCAACTTAATAATTCTCCAATCAACGTTCCAAATAAATGCTGGCTGGGTCTGGATAACAATACGGAAAAGATTAAAATGGTAGACAGAATTTGCAAACAAATGGCAGAACAATTTAAAAATTCCGAAATTGGAAAACAAGCAATCAATTCCAAAGAACATTATGCTGAATTTGCCTTTAAGAGCAAGGTGGTAGACAGAATTATAAAGGGTATTATTGACCTTGTATTTGTAAACCCTGACGGCACCTATACAGTTTTAGATTACAAAACAAATCAGGAAGAAATTCCAGAAATATATTATAAGCAGCTGGCTTGTTATAGGCAGGCAGTAGGGCAAATGTTTAATATAGAAACAAAATCTATTAACTGCGTCTTATTTTATCTGCGTTCTGGGAACAGTGTTGATATCACAAGCGAATGCGATAAAATAAATCTGGAAGAAGCTGTTAAGGAGATTTCTTAAAAGAATTTACAAAACAGAAACATCTGCACAAGCAACTATGTTAATGCTGGTTCCCAGAATATCGTAAAGTAAAACATCGCCTCTTTTTATAGGGGCTTTTACTTTTGTCCTTCTTACTACTTCCATACATTCAAGAAGCATATTTTTAGGAACCTCACCAAGTGTTTTTACAGGCACAACATCAAGATTACCATTTTCTACAGCAATTGTTGTTGTCAAAGTTCTGGTTGGATTTAATAACTCTTTCTTAGCATAATTTGCTCCACGAGGGCAACCGTTATCTGTAACGCTTGTAACTGTTTTGCATTTTCCATCATCTTCTATAGTAACTTCCATAGAACAGCCCATTGGACAAATAATACAAGTCATTGGAACTGTCTCTGTTTTAATCTCATTATTTTCCATATTGCTTCTCCACTCTATTTTGAACTATTCAACGTCTTCTTCTGGAAGTTCAATGGCAACTGTAATATTGTCTTTTACCTTTGCCAGTTGATCTGCCTTCAATTCAACAACCTGCATTTCTCCAGGACGAACAATCTTTTTCTTTATAGAACGTATTCTTTCATTGTTACTTGAAATTACAATTGTAACGTCCCGGTAAACATCAGTTGCTCTAAACATAATAGAAACCGGATTTTGACTTTCTTTTGATTCAATATACTGAGGTACTGTGTAACGAACACGATTTCCTGGCCTCAATGTAATATGCTCTGGATTTTTTATCTTTTGTCCCTGTACATATCTTGCTGCATTTTCACCAGCACGTAAACTTTCGGCAGTTACAAAATCAACTAAATCATGGACATGAACTGTATTTCCACAGGCAAAAATTCCTTTTACTGAAGTTTGCATTCTTTCGTTTACAATTGGACCAGAAGTACTACTGTCAATTGCAACTCCACAAGCTGTTGAAATTTCGTTTTCTGGAATAAGCCCTACGGAAAGCAATAAAGTATCACATTCAATATATTCTTCGGTACCAGGAATAGGTTTTCGTTTAGAATCAACTGCCGCAACAGTAACCCCATGTACCCTGTCTTTTCCGTGAATTTCTGTAATAGTATGACTGAATTTTAAAGGAATATTAAAATTTTCTACACACTGTACAATATTTCTTTTTAAGCCGGCACTAAAAGGCATTAATTCACAAACCAATTTTACTTCAGCACCTTCAAGAGTAAGTCTTCTGGCCATTATTAAACCAATATCACCAGAACCTAAAATTACTACTTTTTTACCAGGTAAATATCCGTCGATATTAACAAATCGCTGAGCAGAACCAGCTGTAAAAATACCAGCAGGACGTGTTCCAGGAATAACCAGGGCACCACGTGTTCTTTCTCGACATCCCATTGCAAGAACAATTGCTTTTGCCTTGATATGCATCAATCCATCTTTTGTATTGATAGCCGTTACCAAATGTAGAGGATTTCCCTGATCATCTTTTTCTGAAATATTATTAACTTCCAGAACCATGGTATCAGTTTTATATTCAATTCCTAATTCTTCTACTTCATCCGAAAATCTTGCAGCATACTCCGGACCTGTTAATTCTTCACCAAAATAATGCAGGCCAAAACCATTGTGAATACACTGTAAAAGGATTCCACCAATTCTTGTATCTCTTTCTAAAATTAAAATGCTATCTGTTCCGTTTTTCTTAGCGGAAATTGCTGCTGCCATTCCAGCAGGACCTCCACCAATTACTACTATATCGTATTCCATTGATTGCTCCCTTGGGGACAGCCCCCTAAAATTATCAAGGGGGACAGACCCCGTTTATCCAAGTCTTTCAGATTGGGGACAGACCCCGCCATTTTCCAACTTTTCATGTGGGGACAGACCCCTCCATTTTTCTACCTTGTATTTGAATTCAAAATATAAGAAGAGCCACCCTTTTTAGTTACCGAAGTCATAGGAATATTTAATTCACGACTTAGAATTTCTGTTACACGAGGAGAACAAAATCCACTCTGACAGCGGCCCATTCCAGCACGAGTTCGTCTTTTTACCCCGTCTAAATCTTTGGCTCCCACAGGACATTTTATTGACTGAACAATTTCTGCCTCGGTAATCATTTCGCAACGACAAATCATACGTCCGTAAAGTGAATTTTCTTCAATCAACTGGGACTTTCTTTCATCCGAAGCATTTTTAAAAGATTCAATTCCTTTTCTAACTGCAATAAAATCTTTATTTTGTTCTAATTTTTGTCCCAAAGATTTTTCTACAAGTTTTGAAACATAAATCCCAATAGCAGGTGCAGCAGATAATCCGGGAGAACAAATTCCCGCTACATTTATAAATCTTTTTACCTTTTCATCTTCTTCTATAATAAAATCATTTACAGGACTTCCATCAGAATTGCAGGCAATAGCTCTAATTCCAGCAAAAGAATTGATTATATTTCTTCTTGGAATATTTGGAATTGTCTTTTCCCCCTTCTCCAAAACCAAATCTTGCCCACTTCTTGTTGTTGATGTATCTTCCCTTGAAATTTGATCTGATGCAGTTGGGCCAACAAGAATATTTCCATCTGCAGTTTGTGTAACAAGAATACCTTTTCCTAAATCATCTGGACATTGAAAGAGTGTATGATTTGCGAGACTTTTACATTTGTTATCAAGGAGAAAATATTCACCGCGGCGGGCTTTTATAATAAAATCACGTGCACCAGCCATTTCGCTTATTTTATCTGCAAATAAACCTGCACAGTTTATTACAAGTCTAGAACTTATATCATTTTTTCCTGTGTGCAAAATCCACAAATCATCTGCTTTTTGAGGAGCCGTTATTGAGTGAACTTCCCTTTCTGTAAATAACTTTACACCATTTATCACAGCACTTTCGGCTATCGCCCAGGTTGCCATATAAGGACTTATAATACCTGCAGATTCTGCAAGTAAGGCTCCAATTGCCTCTTCGTTAATATTTGGCTCTAATTCTCTTAATTCTTCCTGCTTCAAAAGCTTCATTCCAGGAACACCATTTTTAATTCCCCGGTCATAAAGTTTTTTGATATGTTTTAAATCTTCGTCATTAAAAGCAACAACAAGTGAACCAATATTCTTATAATCAAAATGTAAAAGTTCTGACAATTCTTTATACATTGCAGTACCTTCTACATTCAATTTTGCCATTAAAGTACCAGGCACAGGGTCATATCCTGCATGAATAATTCCAGAATTTGCTTTTGATGTACCACAAGAAACATCATCTTCCTTTTCGATAAGACAAATATTAAGTTTATATTTTGAAAGTTCACGTGCTATAGAAGCTCCAATAATACCGGCTCCTATAATTGCTACATCATAAATCATATGCACTCCTACAAAATCAATAAAACATTCTCAACAAGCTGCTAGTTATCAACCCAATTTTTAGCTCGTTCAACAGCCTTTCTCCAGCCTTTGTATAATTCTTCCCTCTTTGCTTCTTCCATATTTGGAGAGAAGATTCTTTCTGTTTCTCGTCTTTCTAGAATATCTTCCTTACTTTTCCAGAATCCAGTTGCCAATCCTGCAAGATAAGCTGCACCTAAAGCTGTAGTTTCTACATTTTTTGGTCTACATACTTTTGTATTTAAAATATCTGCCTGAAATTGCATCATGATATTACTTACACAGGCGCCACCATCAACGTTCAAGGTATTAATTTTTGTACCAGAATCTTTTACCATGGTATCAAGAACATCTTTTACTTCATAAGCAATTCCTTCCAAAGCAGCACGACAAATGTGAGCTTTTTTTACACCTCTGGTAAGGCCAACCAAGGTAGCGCGGGCATACATATCCCAATATGGAGTACCAAGTCCAACAAAAGCAGGCACAAGATAGGCTCCGTTTGTATCTGGAACCGACTCTGCAAGGCGGTCAATTTCCGGTGCAGAAGAAATCAACTCTACTTCATCTCTAAGCCATTTAATTACAGCTCCGCCAATAAATACTGAACCTTCCAGTGCATATTCAATTTTGCCATTCATTCCAAGGGCGATTGTAGTAAGCAATTGTTCAGAATATACAGGTCTGTCCCCAGTGTTCATAAGCATAAAACAACCCGTTCCATAAGTATTTTTTGCATCACCTTTATTAAAACATCCTTGACCAAAGAGTGCAGCCTGCTGATCACCAATTGCAGATGCTATAGGAACAGAAAAACCACAGACATTTCTATCAGTTTCACAGTAAATATCACTTGAATCACGAACTTGAGGTAAAAGACATTCTGGAATATTGAGTAATTCCAACAAATCCTTATCCCACTCACATTCATAAATATTAAAGAGCATGGTTCTGCAGGCATTTGTTACATCTGTAACATGACACTTTCCACCGCTTAATTTCCAGATTAACCAGGTATCAATTGTGCCGGCCAACAACTCACCTTTTTCTGCTCTTTCCCTTACGCCAGGTACATTATCCAAAATCCATTTAATTTTTGTTCCGCTAAAATAAGCATCAATCAAAAGACCGGTTTTTTCCCTAATTACATCTTTATAGCCTTTTTTCATTAACTCATCGCAATAATTTGCCGTTCTTCTACATTGCCAGACAATTGCGTTGTATACAGGTTTACCAGTTTTTTTATCCCAAATAACAACTGTTTCCCTTTGATTTGTAATTCCAATAGCAGCTATTTCATTTTTATTAATTTCATTATCAATTAAAACACCCTCTAAAACTTTTAACTGACACTTAAAAAGTTCTTCGGCATCGTGCTCAACCCACCCTGGATGTGGATAGTACTGAGTAAATTCCTTCTGTTTAGAACCAATTGGATGAGCATCTTTATCATAAATTATTGCTCTTGAAGAAGTAGTTCCCTGATCCAAAGCTATAATATATTTTTTTGCCATTATAAACTCCTATAAACTTAAATTTATGATAGCATTACTATCAGATAATGCAAGGGATTTTTTAGCAAAAAAAAGACTACCCGGTGATATACCAGATAGTCTTAAGATTTATTTTAAGAAATAAGTATTATTTGCTATAACCCATAGCTACAATTGTAAAGCCATCTTTTTCACAACCTTTTGCCATACGAACTTCCACAGTATGCCTTGCAAGTTCACTCTCATCAATTATGAATTTTGGAACACAGTTACACCAGCCGCCTTCTTTTCCACCATCAAAAGTAGCTTTTAATTTACCATCCACATAAACTTCAGCCTTTCCAAATTTTTCATTCAACCAGCTTCCCTGCTCTTTGTAAGTAAAAATCAAAGCTTTACAAGTAATTTCCATTATAAAAGAATCACCAGAACTTCCTGCCTGATGATACCAGTTCTGAGGGAAATTACCCTTTCCAGTTTCTTTTATAGACTGAGTTGTAAAATCTGTACCGTTAAAACCTCCAGCTTGGATTTTTACATTTTCGTCATCACCTAAAATACGGGTAAAATTTGTTAATGGCTTAGCTTTTAACCATTCTTGTGGAATCTCAGCAGAATCATTTAAATTCTGCTCATCAGTTTTATTAACTAAAGTCATAAGACAATCAGCCTGAAATTCATGACCATCCTTAGTTGGGTGAACATTATCAGTATAGTAATCTTTTTGGCTGAATTTTCCTTTTGCAATTCCATCTTTTACAACTGGTAAAACATCAATCTGAGGAATTCTGTAATATTCTGCAATACTTTTTCTGTTAAATGCCTGATTTCCATAAGTTGCAGCAGAATATAATGCAATCACAGCAGTTTCCTCATTTGCTTCCAGAGCATTACGAACCAAAGCTTCAAAAGTTCTAGCCTGCTCTTCCGAACCATCATCATTTACAGCAAATTCAATAATCAATAAATCTGGTAAGTGCCCCAACCTTTGAACAACGTCAGATTCATAACGAGTAAGACCCAAACTAGAAGGAGTTCCGCTCAATCCAGCATAAGCAACATGAACTTTTTCTCCATTATTCGAAGTATACGAAGCATTTAATTTTCTACAAAACTGATATGCATACCCGTCTCTAAAATTCTGAGGCCCTGCACCTTCTGTTACAGAACCGCCTAAAGCAGCAATATAAACATCTTCCCCTGCTCTAAGTTTTTCTATAACTTTTTTAAGACGATAATCATTTCCAATAGAAATAACAGCCTTATCCATTAATTCCTGATAAACTTCATTTTCAATTCCAAAAGGGTGATTAGATATTTCTTTCACTTCTGTCTCCTGTGATTTTTCTTGATTTACAGAATTTGATGCACACGAAATTAATACAAAAATGCTTCCTGCAAGAATTAAAGTTTTTACAATTTTTTTCATTTTATCCTCCATTTTTTTCAGGGCCTTCCCTGCCCAAAGGCAGGTCGGGCTTTTCAGGGTTCCGCTAACGCTCCATCCTCCTCGGCAAGCCTGCGGTGGACGCAAGCGCCCTTACAATCCCTTAGGCATTTATTTAGGCTGAATTAAACCTTTCATTTCTGCCAAAGATTTATAACCCTTCCTTTTCATAAAAGATTCCAAACCATCTATTATTTCTATCATAGCATATGGATTTGCAAAAGTAGCAGTTCCAACTTCCAAAGCTGTAGCACCTGCCATAATAAATTCAACAGCATCTTCCCAGCTGGCAATACCTCCTATGGCAATTACAGGTACCTGTTTTTCTTTTGGCAAACGATTAATTTCCATAACCAATTCATAAATCAATCTTACAGCAATTGGCCTTATTGCAGGACCTCCAAGCCCAGCTTTTACTTTGTCAAATACAGGAACTCCTCTTTCGATATCAACTGCAACTCCCTGAAAAGAATTGCACAAACTAATTGCATCTGCACCCTCTTCAATACAGGAAAGCACAACTTTATTTAATTCCAATGACTGTGGTGTAAGTTTTACAATCAAAGGTTTCTTAGTAACACTTCTAACAGCTTTTACCACCTCACTTGCAGCTGTACAAGTCATTCCAAAAGCAGCACCGCCAGCACTTACATTTGGACATGAAATATTCAATTCAATCACAGGAACCTGAGTTTTATCCAAAAGTTTGGCACCTTCTACATAAGTTTCCAAAGAACTACCACTCAAATTTGCAATAGTCACTGGTTTTAATTTCATCATCAAAGGCAATTCTTCTTCAATAAAATGTGGAATACCAGGATTTTGTAAACCAATAGAATTCATTAATCCACTAGGAGTCTCCCAAACACGAATACCATCATTTCCCTGCCGAGCTTCAAGAGTTAAACCTTTAGATGCAATTCCACCTAATTTATTAACATCAAAAACACTTTCATATTCAGTACCAAATCCAAAAGTACCAGAACAGGCTATCACAGGATTTTCAAATTTTACACCGCCGATATTTACAGATAAATCAACAGGGCCCGTAATACTTTCTCTTCTTGGTTGAATTTTTATTCCAGCAACAGAATCTTTTTTTTCAAATTTTAAAATTTTACTGTCAAAAACTGGTCCATCTTTGCAGCAGCGTTTTTTACCCTCTGTGCTATCAATCACACATCCAAGACAAACTCCAACACCACAAGCCATTTTTTCTTCCATGCTAAGCCAACATTGAATTCCAGCTTTTTCTGCAATTTGCTTTACATAAGCCAGCATTGGTAAAGGTCCACAGGCAAAAATTTCAGAATAATTACCTTCTTTAAGAGTGAATTCTGTCAACCCGGCAGGTAACATTCCATGAATTCCAACACTACCATCATCAGTTGTAATAACCAATTTATCTGGATGAATATAATCCAAGCCGTAAGAGCCACTTTTAAAAGAAGCAAAAAAATCATAAGAAGAATCTTCTAAAGTCTCTGCAAATCCTGCAACTGGAGCAATGCCAATTCCTCCACCAACAATACAAACTTTTTTGTCTGAATTCTGTCTACTAAAACCATTTCCCAAAGGTCCAAGAAGATTTATTTTATCCCCCGCCCTCAAATCAAAAAGTTCTTTAGTTCCTTTACCTTTTATCAAAATTAAAAAGAAAATTACCGATTTTTCTTCCGAAATTCTGTCTACATGATAAACGCTTATAGGACGTCCCAAAAGATGATTACTTCTTTCTGGATGTAACATAAAAAATTGACCAGGCAAAGGTTCATTTCCAGCTTTAACAGCTACTTTTAAAAGAAAAACAGATCCCTGAGGAATTGCACCTTTTACAGTAACAGAATCTTCAACATTTCCCTGGGTATAAATAGGATAAGGATTCCCCTTACAATCAGTAATCATAAATACTCCTAAAAACAATATTATAAAAAAACCGGCTAGGAAATCCTGACCGGTATTAAAACTTATTTTGTTAAATCAATTTTACTTGCAATACTTGCTTTTGCGGCGGCATCAGCAATATCAGAAAGGGTAAGACTTCCCTCTTCCATTTTTTTAGTTAAATCCGAATCTTTTTTCCAGGCACATAAGATACCACGACTTGAATTAACAACACCCCCAGCTTCCTTTAAAAGTGTTTTACAAATCTTAGCAGCTCCCCCTTGAGCTCCATATCCTGGAATAAGGAAGAAAATATCTTTGTAAGCATTTCTTAAAGCCAGGGCATCGCTTTCTTCGGTACAACCAACTACAGCTCCAACTGGCGAACAAGTCATATCCTCCCAAATAGAAGAATATTCTTTAGAAATATTTTCAAGTTCACAGCCAACTCTGTCTAAAACACGTCCACCTGCTTTTAATTCCTGTTGTTCAATATCAACCATTCCCGGATTAGAAGTTCTAAGAAGTACAAAAGCACCTTTACCACCCAAATCTGGAGAAGCATATTTAGTAAAAGGTTTTAGGGTATCAAAGCCCATATATGGATTTATTGTAATAATATCACTTTCAAAATCTCCGGTAAAATGAGCTTTTGCGTAGGCATCTGAAGTTGCACCAATATCACCTCGTTTAATATCAGAAATTGCAATTAAACCAGATTTTTTGATAATTTTTAAAGTTTCTGCATAAACTTTAAGACCTTCAATTCCCATAGCCTCGTAATAAGCAATCTGAACTTTAAAACAAGAAGCAGAAGAATCAGCTTTTACACGTTTAATAATTTCGCGGTTGTAAGCCAAAACAGCCTGAGCAGGATTTTCAAACTCCTTAAGAACATTTTCTGGTATATAAGATGGATCGGTGTCCAAACCAACACATAAAGGACCATTTTTTAAAGCAAGCTCCTGTAAGAGTTGCATATTATGTTTATCATTCATGTCTTGAATATATCAGAGAATTGGAAAGTTTTAAATAAGCAGAAAAATCTTAGTTGTACACTTGATTGAATACGTCGAGTCAAGGTACGCGTACGCTTAAAGCCTTGACTCGCTCGTTTTCAGGGGTTGTATTAACCCCTAATTCAAGTAAGAAAAATACAATTTTCCTACAAATAATTAATATTTTTGTACAAAAAATTATCTTTTCCTCTGCCTGCTAATCCTTTAAAATAGTAGTTATGAAAACTAATAAAGTAATTTTGAAATCAGCAAATTGTGCCCTTGATATGGGTGATGGAAGCGAACGTGGTCTTTATGTAAGCCAGGATTATCTTTTACAGAAAATGCGTAAAGTTCATCGTGGTATAAGTTTAATGTATACATATTACCCAAATGATAAGGGTTGGCCAGGAAGAGCCAGTGTTGTTCACAAACAGGCAACACCATCTGGAGCCTGGGATTATCCTTACGAAGATTATTTCCCTTACCGCGGTGGTCGCGAAGGTTTACGCGATGATGAACCTTTTAAGTTTATGAAAGAGATTCGTCAGCGAGGTCAGGATGTAGTTCTTACTTTAACTATTGATCCAGCACTTAAGGAAGATGATTTAATTATTCTTGCAAAAGATTTACGTCCATACGGTAGATTACTTCTACGCGTGAATCACGAATGTACAGGTTCATGGTTCTGTTTTAACAAACGTGCCAGTTATAAAGAATTAGCAGACTTCTTTGTATTAGTTAGCAATGTTATGCATAAATATGCTCCAAATGTAAAAATGATTCTCTGTGCCGGCATGTATCAGGACGACGGAAAACTGGAAATGGAAGACATTTTCTTAGAGGCTCACAAAGTCGCAGATATCTGGTCTGGAGATAATTATCTTTCTCTCCATTGGGGATGGCCTGTAGATGTAGCCACTAAAGATACTCATAATTACATTTGTTACGATGTAGATGCAGTTTACGAAAAAGCAAAAAATACTTATAAACGTCTTAAAGAAATTACAGGACAGGATAAACCTATGGTTCTTTCTGAACTTAATGGTGATGGTGATGTAACCGGTGCATTTGAACAGTCATGGATGCTTAAACATTTTATGGAAAGACTTCAAAAAGACCCGGAAAAATGGTTGTCAGCATTTACAATGTACCAATTCCGTGATGATGGACGTCTTGGACTTGAAATTACAGATCCTAACAACAATCAGGTTGGAATTGAACAGCCAATTCTAGCAATGTATCGCGAAGAATTACATAAACCTTTCTTTACTCAGCCAATCGAAAGTCTTGAAGAAATTAATCTTCCTGCAAGATTACGCTGGGGTGGCTCAGAAGATTCTGAAGGTGTAGAAGTTCCTCTCCACTTTAACAAAACACCTCACTTCTTTGAAGTTTACTTTGAAGATGAGTTATTAGATATGAATATAATGATGGAATTTGGCGGTTATTGGTTCTACAAGGCACCTGGTACAAAGTGTGTTGATTTAATGTCTTACTTCTTTGAAAAACCATTATCTGCTGCTTGCGACATGAAGCTTCGTTTCTTCTGTCCACCAAAAGATGGTATGAATCATCCGGAAGACGGTTCTGATCCATATTCAGCTAGTGATGGAGACTGGCTTAAAAACTCTTACACAGTTTTACCAAAACTTCCAAAAATTAGAATTGATGAAGAACCTGTAAGTTTGATTAAAGCATATAGGGACTAAATTAGGAATTAAATCAAAAAAGGTTATAAGAGAGATTTCTAAACTTTCTTATAACCTTTTTTTTGTAAAAATAATTATTTACTTTTTTCTGCCAGTCTTTCCAAATAACCAGCTGTACTTTCGGCCCAGGAATACTGATTCATATATTCACCCGGATACCTTTTTGTATCAAGATTTTCCAGTAAATCAAAATAATCACAGGAAATAAATTCAGGATTTATTCTACAAGAATTAAAATCTTTTATAAAAAATCCATCAATTTCTAAAGCTGTAAAAGTTTGTCTTATATCACTTATGATATTTCTTAGCTGAGATTTTGTTGATTCATCAACATAATCTTTTTCCCATAAAACTGAATACAATTCATTTAAACTTACAGAAACGCCCTTTCTATCTATCAGATAAGCTATTAATTCTTTTGATTTAGATCTTTTGAATTTAATGCTTTGACCACGATACAAAATATCAAAATTTCCAAAAGTTCTTGCTTCCAGATTTTTAATAAGACGAATTTTATTTCCTTCCAGCTTTGTTTTTTGAATTGAAAGATAAAGCATCAAAATTACAATTGAAAGAGCCGGAGAAACAAGATTTACTCCTAAAAACAAAAGTTGCAGTATAAAGCAAATAAGAACAATAAAAACACCAAAAAGATTTATTAGACAAGCCTTCCTGATATTTTTGTCTTCTTTTGTAAGAAAAATCTTTATTCCCAGAATAATTGCCGTAACAAAATAAATTCCGTAAAGAACATAATTTACAGCATAGAGCTTTCCTCTTACATAACCTTCTTCTACATTTATGTAAAAAAGACAATTTGTAAAAAGATTTGAAACAACAAGTACACAACTAGCAACAATCTGAATGGATGCAATAATTAAAAAAGTCTTAGATATTGCATTTTTCTTGTTTAGATAGCACTCTTCGTAAAGTAACCAGAATAAACCTTGTAATCCCTGAAAAAGGAATATAAGGCTCATTATAATTGTTTCAATAAAACAAGTTACTCTTGTATATTTTATTTGGCACAACCAAGCAAAACCGTCTAATAATAAAAATACTTGTACCGTAATAACAAAAGAATTGAATACTTTTTGAGTGTAATCGTACTCTCCTTTAACTCCATTCATGAAAATTAAAAAAAGTACCATTGCACATGAAAAATCATATACAAAATTTGCCAACTGATAACCTCATTACTTTTTTTTACCATTGCCAATTTTACGAATTTTAGATGAAAAATCAATTTTTTTCTGAGGCAAAATTAAAAAATTTACTTCGAATTTCGAATTTTAATTGGTAATGCATAAAATTGATTGTTATAATCGTATTTGCATTACAAAAAGACTGCCAGTCCGAAAGCGACTGTCAACACCGCTACCGCCTGCCTGACGGCAGTCAGGGCGTTGCTACATGCGCAAGTTGGCAAGGAAACTACCATTTCCGACTTGCGAATGTTTTTGCCAGCCTCTTTCTTCAGGGCAAA
>CAMGTC010000007.1 GCA_946061765.1 uncultured Treponema sp. | reverse complement strand
TTTCATTTTGTCAAAATTTTCTTTCATTTAGCAACACTTTTTACGGACATAGCCTTTATTTAACTGACATTTCTAAATTCAATCTACAATGGTAAATTAAAGAACGCTAAAGAGCAGAGGCTGCTCATAGTGGGAAAGTAGTTGCTCTAATCGAAAAAGAGTTAAAAAATGAGCTGTCACTGCGCGTCATTTTAGCTTTACCCGAGACATTACAGGGGGCAGCTATATTTGCCTTCCGTTTTCTTTAAATTAGGTTTTGTTTTATGGTCTTGTTCATTTTGAAGCCTTGATGGAAATTCTCTCCACTCACATTTCTTGTGTTTCCTCTACAATTGTAAATTCCCCGCAGCCCCGAGAATGGAAGGGGAAAAGAAAGTAAAATAAAAGCCAGACTTTTATTTTACTTTCTTGCAAGTGCGAAGCACCGGCCGTAGGCAAGCCCTGACATGCGAGTCTTGTGGGGTTTGGGCCATGAAAAAAATTTTGTTTCTTAGCTGGAGTTTTGGAAATTCCTACTACTTTATTTTTTGTCTAATACGTTAATTTTTTACCTTTCTCTGCTTTTGTGGTCATAATTATTTCATTTTCTATAGGGCGAGATTTATCTGACCGGCGCTGGTATTTTTTTATTCGGCTATGTCCGTAAATAGGTTCTTACTAATAAAGCTAGTATTTTATTTGCATTAAATTGACAAGATGATTTCTAAATAGTAATTTAAACTTATACGATGATGGCAGTTCCTGACACGCTAATACAATAAAGCACTTGAGACCATTCGAGTAGGAGACAAGTGGAAGCCTTATGGTTTAGAGGTTTCTTTTAAAAGTTTTTCTTTCTCTTGTTGTCCATTTTCGTATACGATAAAATAAGCTTCCGATTTTGGTTATAGACTTGTATAAGCCTATAGCCCAAAAGATATTTATGGGCAATTTGCAATAAAATTTGCGATTTCTTTGATGGTAGAAATTCTTCTTCCTAATAATCCATGTTCTGTGGGGTATTCTATTCGCTTTTGCAGGGCTTTTGTTTTGTGTGCTTCTAATAGATTCCACAGAGGTAAAATCATTTCGGTAATCGGTGAAACTGAATCATAAATACCGCAAAAAACTATCATATTTTTGTCTTTTACTAAATCAAAGGCCTTAGGATGGGAGATTTCATCTTTATTAATTAATACATCTTCGTAAAGAGCATCTATTCCATCTGACTGGAGTATTTTTCCTTCTTCCAGGAGGGAGAGAAAATAACTTTCTTTTGCACGATTTAAATAGCGAGTAGGGTCGTAAGGGGTTAACATAATTATTCCGCGAATCCAGTCGAGATTTTTGCCTGCATTTAGTGCTGAGTTTGCCCCCATGCTATGGCCTAGTAAAAAAATACTGTCTGTATCGATATTGTATTTATCAGAAAATTCTTTAGAGTGGGCATATTCGGCAAGATTTTTAGCATCTTCAATACAATGGGTGATTGTGTATTTTCCCTGACTTCCCCAGGCGCCGCGGTTATGGGGAACTATAACTACACAGCCAATTCGACATAGGGCGTGTGAAATATCATCATTTCGGGCGGTTCCGGGAAAACCATGCAGCATTATTACACAAGGGTGAGGTTTTTTGATTGTGTTTGAAGGCCACATTATTTCGCCATAGATGTGGGAGCCATTACTCACAAAATCTAATGTTGTATAGTCGGGTAGACCTGTTTGATCTAGTTTTTCATCATCATTAAATAAATATTCAAGTTGAAGGTTAGGAATCATATTACACCTCTGTTAGATATATAAAAAGAAAACTACCTACTATGTCAATAGGTATTTAATATTCTTCTTTTATGTGTTATTCTAAGATTATCTTTATTTTTAGGAGTATAAATATGGTTATTTCGACACGAGGAAGATATGCCCTGCGAGTAATGATTGATATTGCGGAAAATCAGGAAGAAGGTAAATATATTGCACTTAAGGAAATTGTTGAAAGACAGGGGATTAGTCAGAAGTATATTGAATCAATTATGACTGAACTTTCTAAAGGTGGATTTCTTGATGCTGTACACGGAAAGGGTGGTGGATATAGATTGAACAGAAAGCCTGAGGATTATAAAGTTTCTGAAATTTTAAAAGTAACTGAAGGGGGAATTTGTCCTGTTTCTTGTCCTGTTTGTACTGGTTCCACTTGTCCTAAAAGTGAAGGTTGTAGAACTCTTCCTATGTGGCAAGCCTTATATAAAGATATAAATGATTTTTTTGATTCCTATACAATTGCCAATTTGATGAAAAAATAAAGTAAATTTTATTATAACCTATTGACAAAGTAGGTAAATAATCGTTTAATATAAATACCTATTACAGGGGTAGGTATATATTAAATTTGAGAGGTATCCTATATGTCAAATATTTACACTTCTGTTGATCAGTTAGTTGGTAAAACTCCTTTACTTGAGTTAGTTAATATCGAAAAAGAGAATAATCTTAAAGCAAAAATCCTTGCTAAACTTGAATATTTTAATCCTGCGGGGTCTGTAAAAGATCGTGTAGGAAAAAAAATGATTGATGATGCTGAAAAAGCTGGAAAACTAAAACCTGGCTCTGTAATTATTGAGCCAACTTCGGGTAATACAGGTATTGGTCTTGCTTCGATTGCAAGTGCCCGTGGTTACAGAATTATTATTGTTATGCCAGAAACTATGTCTGTTGAACGTCGCCAGATTCTTAAAGCTTATGGTTCTGAACTGGTTCTTACTGAAGGTGCAAAGGGTATGAAAGGTGCTATTGCAAAGGCTGAAGAACTTGCTAAAGAAATTCCAAATTCCTTTATTCCTGGTCAATTTGTTAATCCTTCTAATCCACAGGCCCATTATGAAACAACAGGTCCTGAAATTTGGGAAGATACAGACGGTAAAGTTGACTTTTTTGTTAGTGGCGTGGGTACAGGTGGAACAATTACTGGAAGTGGTAAATATCTTAAAGAAAAAAATCCTGATTTGAAAGTTGTTGCTGTTGAACCAGATGGCTCTCCTGTTCTTTCTGAAGGAACACCTGGTCCACACAAGTTACAGGGAATTGGGGCTGGTTTTATTCCTGATGTTCTTGATACAAAAATTTATGATGAGATTATTCGAGTAAAGGATGCTGATGCTTTTACAACCGGTAAATTGCTGGGCAGAAAAGAAGGATTTCTTGCTGGAATTTCTTCGGGGGCTGCTTTATGGGCTGCAATAGAAATTGCAAAAAGACTTGAAAACGAAGGTAAAAATATTGTTGTAATTCTTCCTGATACAGGGGACAGATATTTATCTACTGCATTATTTGCAGACTAAAAGTGAATAAATAAAAGGTTGTACTATGATTAAAATTTCTACACGGGGGCAATATGCACTTTTAATCATGACTAGCCTTGCTGAACAGGATCCAAATAAATATGTTCCTTTAAAACTTTTGTCCCACAGACATAATCTTTCGGTGAAATATCTGGAACAAATTCTGATTCAGCTGAGTAAGGCTGGAATGGTTGATGGTTTACGGGGTAATAACGGTGGTTATAAATTAAATCGTAAGCCTGAAGAATATACTGCTGGAGAAATTTTACGAGCAACGGAAGGTCCTTTATCAACTCATAGTGTGATTAACGGGCATTCTTTGAGTAACGCAGGAAATATAGAATTCTGGAAGGGGTTTGATGAAACAATAAACTCTTATGTAAACAGTGTTTCTTTGTATCAGCTGGTGCAAAAAAATCTTGATGATCCCGGTTTTGAATATTGTATTTAGTTTTAATAGCTATGTTTTGTAAATGAACATAGCTTTTTTTATTTGGGGGGTTAATACAACCCCTGAAAACGAACGAGTCAAGGCCTAGAGCAATGTGTGCCTTGACTCGTTCGTATTAAGAGGTTATTACAAACCTATTGACACAGTAGGTAAATATCTTGTATAACCTACTTATACGATAGGCAGTACAAAATAAAATCTATTTTATCTAAACTAGAAGGAGGTCTGTATGATCGTACAGTTAAATAATTATGGTCGGTTTTTCAATAGACCGGCCTATTTATGTTGCATGTGTATATGTATGTAAAACTAAATTTTATCCTGAGTGGATTTAATCAATTTTTTTTTGAAGAGGTAATTTAATATGAATAAATCAATTTTATATAAAAACTTTTTGGCTACTGTAACAGTATTTACACTTATTTTATCTTTTGGCTTTGTTTCTTGCTCTGGAAAAAAAGAGGCAAAATCTGTGTCAATTACAAATGTTTCTTACGATCCTACTCGTGAATTGTATCAGGAGTATAACAAGGCTTTTGCTAAGTATTATGAAGAAAAAACTGGGACAAAAGTTGAAATTTCACAGAGTCATGGTGGTTCTGGAAAACAGGCTCTTGAAGTTGCAAATGGAAATGATGCTGATGTTGTAACTCTTGCTTTGGAATGGGATGTTCAGGCTATTGCAGATGCAGGTCGCATTCATGACAAAAACTGGGTAAAAAAATTCCCTCTTGATTCTTCTCCTTATACTTCTACAATTGTTTTTCTTGTACGTAAAGGAAATCCTAAAAATATTAAAGACTGGGATGATGTTGTAAAACCTGGAGTTGGAGTAATTACACCTAATCCAAAGACTTCTGGTGGAGCCCGCTGGAATTACCTTGCTGCCTGGGCTTATGCAGCAAAACATAATCTTGATGCAAAAGATTTTATTAAAAAACTCTACCAGAATGTTCTTGTTCTTGATTCTGGTGCACGTGGAGCTACTAACTCTTTTGTTCAAAATAAGCAGGGTGATGTACTTTTAGCATGGGAAAATGAAGCTTTTCTTTCTATTGCAGAAGATCCAGAGGGATACGAAATTGTTACTCCTTCAATTTCTATTTTGGCTCAGCCAAGTGTTGCTATAGTTGATGAAGTTGTTGATTACAGAAAAACTCGTGAAGTGGCAGAAGCTTATTTGAACTATCTTTATTCTGATGAAGCTCAGCGAATTGAAGGAAAGAATTTCTATAGACCATCTAATCCTCAAATCTTAAAAGAATTTGAAAATGTTTTTGATTTGAATGTCCAGCTTGTAACAATTGCTGATTTTGGTGGCTGGGAAAAGGCTCAAAAAGAACACTTTTCTGATGGCGGAGTGTTTGATCAGATTTATGAAAAAAAATAAAAGGTCTTTGTACTTATAAAAATTTTACTAATTGAGGTATAGAAAAAGATGAAGTCAAAAAGAATTATTCCTGGTTTTGGTATTTCGATGGGAGTAACTGTTACAATTCTTAGTCTTGTTGTACTTATTCCTTTGGCATCGCTGGTAATCTATACCTCAACATTATCGTTAAGTGAATTATTTGAAACAATAACAAGGAAACGTGTTTTAGCCAGCTTTTGGGTAAGTATTTCTACTGCTCTTGTGGCCACACTTGTTAATGCAGTAATGGGAACTATTATTGCCTGGGTTCTTGTGCGTTATGAATTTCCAGGAAAAAAAATTGTAGACGGGATTATAGAATTGCCATTTGCTCTTCCTACAGCCGTTGCAGGTATTTCTTTAACATCTTTGGCTACTGATCAAGGTTTGATAGGAAAATTTTTTGCCTTGTTTGGGGTTAAGGTTGCTTACACAAAACTTGGTATTATTTTTGCTTTGATTTTTGTAGGCATTCCATTTGTTGTAAGAAATGTTCAGCCGGTTTTAGAAAAATTTGAAGCAACTTATGAAGAAGCTGCAGAAGTTATGGGGGCTTCTAGAAGCCTTGTTTTTTGGAAGGTAATCTTTCCTGAACTTAAACCAGCACTTTTTACAGGAGCCGGTCTTGCTTTTGGCCGCTGTATTGGTGAATACGGAAGTGTTATTTTTATTGCCGGTAATACCCCTTTTAAAACAGAGATTGCACCTTTAATAATTATGAGTGAGCTGCAGGCTTTTGAATATTCCAAGGCTACCTGTATAGCTCTGGTTATGCTGGTATTTTCATTCCTTACACTTTTTGCTGTGAATATTCTTCAGGCAAGAAATAATAAGATTCTGGCTGGAAGAAATTAATTTGGAATTTTGAATACATAATTGAGGAGTGAAACTTATGAGTGTAGAAAATAAAAAGCAAAATCCATTTGTGAAATGGTTATTAATAGGTATAAGTGTTTTTTTTCTTTTTGTGATGTTGATTCTTCCTTTGATTTCGGTTATTTACAATTCCCTGTATAAGGGTTTGAAATTTTACTGGGACACGGTATCGGATCCATATACAATTAAGGCCCTGCTTTTAACTTTAAGGGCTACTTTATGGGCTCTTGTAATTAACACAATTTTTGGACTTTTTGCAGCCTGGACAATTACAAAGTTTAATTTTAAGGGAAAGAAAATTCTTACAACTTTAATAGATCTTCCTGTTACAGTTAGTCCAATTATTGCAGGTTTAATTTTTATTTTGATTTTTGGACGACAAAGTCCTATTTATCCTCTGTTGATGAAAATGCACCTTAAGGTAGTTTTTGCAGTTCCGGGAATTATCCTTGCAACAGTTTTTGTAACATTTCCTTTTGTTAGCAGGGAATTGATTCCAGTTTTAAATACCCAGGGAAGTGACGAAGAAGAAGCTGCAGCTTTGATGGGGGCTAATTTTTTTACCATTTTTACAAAAATAACTTTTCCACATATTAAGTGGCCTTTTTTATATGGTGTAGTTTTATGTACTGCCAGAGCCATGGGCGAATTTGGAGCAGTAAGTGTTTTAAGCGGGCATATTAGGGGAAAGACAAATACCCTGCCTCTTCATGTTGAAATCTTATTTAACGAATTCCATTATTACGATGCTTTTGCGGTAAGTTCAATTCTGGTAATGATGGCTATTATAGTTTTGATTATAAGAAGTGTTGTTGAACACTTTGGAAATAAAGCTGAAACATTGTAGGAGATTTTAGAAATGTACGTTGAACTTAAAAATATAAACAAAAATTTTGGAAATTTTAAAGCTTCTAATAATGTTAGTTTTGGGATTGAAAAGGGGAAACTTGTAGCCTTACTTGGACCTTCTGGTTCTGGAAAAACAACAATTCTTAGAATGATTGCCGGTTTGGAACATCAGGATAGTGGAGATATTTTGATTGATGGAAAAGTTGTAAATGATATCCATCCTTCGGAGAGGGGCATTGGTTTTGTATTCCAAAATTATGCTTTGTTTCGTTACATGACTGTAGAGCAGAATATTGCTTTTGGTCTTAAAGTTAAAAAAGCTGATAAGGAAGAAATTAAAAAACGGGTAACAGAACTTATTGAGCTGGTAGGTCTTAAAGGAATGGAAAAAAGGTATCCTAGTCAACTTAGCGGTGGTCAGCGGCAGAGAGTTGCTTTTGCCAGAGCCCTTGCTCCTAATCCACAACTTTTACTTTTGGATGAACCTTTTGCCGCAATTGATGCTAAAGTACGCAAGGAACTTAGAACTTGGCTTCGTGAAATGATTACAAAACTTGGAATTACTTCAATCTTTGTAACTCATGATCAGGATGAAGCTATTGAAGTGAGCGATGAAATTATTGTTACAAATAAGGGTGGAATAGAACAGGTTGGTAGTCCAATCCAGATATATGAAAATCCTAAAACTCCTTTTACTGCACAGTTTTTTGGTCAGGTTTCTTATCTAAAAGATTACCGTCAGTTTAAAAGTTTTAAAAATATTGACGGTTTTGAAAAGGCCTTTGTACGCCCGGAGTTTGTTCGCCTTACAAAACTTGATCATATTGAAAAATTCCCAGTCTCGGTTAGTCAGGGAATTGTAAAATCGGTACTTTTCCGAGGGACTCATACAGAAATTATTGTTGATGTTAATGGTGAAGAAATTGCTGCAACCCGCAGACTTGAAGTTCGTCCTGTAAATGCTGGGGAAAAAGTACATGTTCTTTTGTACAAAGTTTTTCTTATAAAAAACGGACAGCTTATTCAGCTAGAAAATGAGCTTTTAAAAGAGGATGTAACAATATTTTAATTAGGGGAAAGTTCAAGTTGCCAGTTTTTGAAAGAACCAGGAGATTTTATGAAGGTAGAAAAAATATATTCGGATGTACTAATTATTGGCGGAGGAACTGCTGGAACCTATGCGGCAATTAAGATAGCAGAAAAAAATCCAAATTTAGAAATTGTAATTGCAGAAAAAGCAAACATTAAGCGCAGTGGTTGTCTTGCGGCTGGAGTTAATGCATTAAACGCATATATTTCTAAAGGCCATGAGCCTCAGGATTATGTAGATTATGCTTACAATGATGCAAAAGGAATTGTTCGAAAGGATTTACTTTTAAGTATGAGCCAGCATTTAAATGATGTTACCAGGGATTTAGAAAAACGCGGTCTTGTAATTTTAAAAGATAAAGAAGGAAATTATGTAAGTCGCGGCTGGAGAAATCTTAAAATTAATGGGGAAAATATAAAAGTAATTCTTGCAGATGGAGTAAATCAACACAAAAATATCAGGGTTTTTAATCATGTAAATGTTACTGATTATAAAACAGTAGGAAAAAAAGTAAGAGGAGCTTTTGCCTTTAGTGTGAATGAAGAAAAAGCATACGATTTTTCTGCAAGTGTTGTTCTTATTGCAACAGGTGGTGCTGCCGGCTTGTACAAACCGAATAATCCAGGCTTTAGCAGACATAAGATGTGGTATCCGCCTTTTAATACAGGGGCCGGATATGCAATGGGAATTTTAGCAGGGGCTGAGATGACCACTTTTGAAATGCGTTTTATTGCCCTGCGCTGTAAAGATACTATTGCGCCAACAGGAACAATTGCTCAGGGAGTTCATGCAAAACAGCTGAATTCAAAGGGGGAAATTTACGAAAATTCATACGGTTTAAGAACAAGTGAACGCTGTTATGGAACTGTAGAAGAAAATCGTAAGGGAAATGGTCCCTGTTATCTTGGAACTGCCGGAATTTCTTTAGAAGAGGAAGAAGATTTATTTAAAGCTTATTTGAATATGGCTCCCAGTCAGACTTTAAAATGGATAGAGGATGGAAAGGGACCTTCATCTTTTAATGTAGAAATTGAAGGAACAGAACCTTACATTGTTGGTGGCCATACAGCAAGTGGATACTGGATTACAAATGACCGTAAAACAAGTCTGGAAGGACTTTTTGCTGCAGGTGATGTTGCTGGAGGTTCTCCTCAAAAATATGTAACCGGGGCTTTGGCTGAAGCAGAAATTGCAGCAGAAGGAATTTTAAATTATTTGAAAGAAGAAGAAAATAAAGCAAAAGAAGATGATTTTGAAAGAGAATTTAATTCAGAGGATAAAAATCCATTTAGACAATATGAAAAATATCTTTCTAATTCACAGAATTTAATTTCCATTGAGCAGCTGGAAGAAGCAATGCAAAAGATTATGGACCAATATGCCGGTGGAATTGGCTCGGATTATCGTTATAACGAAAGCCGTCTTTTTATTGCAAAAGATAAAATTGCAGATTTACAAAAAATATTACCAGCTTTAGCGGCAGGCGATATGGATGATTTACTTCGCATTTATGAAATTCGGGAGCGTTTAATTGTCTGCCAGGTTTTGATTGAGCATCTTCTGGCAAGAAAAGAGACAAGATGGCATAGTTTTGGGGAAAATGTAGATTATCCAAAAGAAGATGAAAAATATATGAAATATGTAAATTCTGTGATGGATGAAGAAGGAAAGATAAATATTTTATTTAGGGAATTAATTTAATTTGGGGGGTTCAGCGGGAGAAGACATTCCCCCCTTAGCTTATGAGGTGAAAATTATGAGTGTAAAATTTGATGAAAATAAATGTATTGGATGCGGTGCTTGTGTGGAAGTTTGTCCTGGAAATTTAATTAAGATTGTAAATGTGGATGGAAAAAGAATTGCGAAAATTAAACATATAAGGGATTGCTGGGGATGTACAAGCTGTATAAAAGAATGTCCAAAAATGGCAATCAGTTTTTTTCTTGGAGCTGATATTGGAGGAAAAGGAAGTTCTATGCAGGTGGAAAATAAAAAAGAATCTTGTGTGTGGATTATAAAAAAGTACGACGGAAGTAAGATAGAAATTAAAATAAACAAAAAAGATTCCAATAAATATTAATATGGTGTTAAGGAAAGAGGGAATTATGAATTTCGTTTTGCAGGAAATGCCAAAAGCTGGCGATACAGTCTTAGTGGGGATGAGCGGAGGTGTTGATTCTACTCTGGTTGCCCTTATGTTAAAGCAAAATGGATGTAAAGTTATTGGAATTACAATGAGTCTTTGGTCGGGAAGGCTTAGTATTCCTCAGACAGAAAAGCGTAAGGCTCATAAAGATTCTTGCTATGGGCCTGATGAATATGCAGATATTGAAGAATGTAAGGCTTTTTGTAGTGAACAGGATATTGAATATCACGTTGTAGATTTACATGAGATTTACGAGAAAAAGGTTCTTGAATATTTTAAATCTGAATATCGTAGTGGGCGGACTCCAAATCCATGTATTATGTGTAATCGGAATTTAAAATTTGGGGCTCTTTTGGAAAGTGCAGAAAAAATTGGAATTAAATATGATTACTTTTGTACAGGTCATTATGCAGCTGTGGTAAGGCCCCAAACTGCTTTATGGGATAGTAATGTAAGACCTTTTATGATTAGTGGTGCTACTGATAGTTCTAAAGATCAAACTTACTTTTTGTATCGTCTTCCATCTTCTGTTTTGGAAAAAGTAAGATTTCCTCTGGCAAATATGAATAAATCTGAAGTTTTTGAACTTGCCAGAAAGTATGGACTTAAGGCTGCAGAAAAAAAAGAGAGCCAGGATTTTATTAGTCCAGAACTTCTTCCCCAGTTATTTGCAGATAAAGAAGGAATCCCCGGAGATATTATTGATATTGATGGTCATAAACTTGGGCGTCATAAGGGAATTGAACATTACACTGTGGGGCAGAGAAAGGGACTGGGAATTAGTTCTCCTTATCCAGTTTATGTTCATTCAATTGATGCTAAAAATAATCTGATAATTGTTTCTAAGGCAGAGGATTTATTTGCAGATTATTTTATTGCTGAAGATTTTGTATGGGCAGGGGATATTGTGCCAAAAAATCCTTTTAATGCTTTGGTAAAAATCAGGCTTGCAAGTAAACCAGTGGATTGCAGGGTAGAAAAAGCAGACGATAATAACTGGAAAATTACTTTTAATGAAGCTCAGCGGGCTGTTGCACCTGGTCAATCTGCCGTTTTGTATTTGGATGGTGGTGTGATTGGCGGAGGTTTAATCAAAGAAATAAATCGCTAAAAAAAATATAAAACCTATTGACTTAGTAGGTAAAAACGAGGTATATTGCCTATGTATTAACTAGGTTAAACGAAAGTCATTTTTGCTTAGCCTGTAAAAAAATAGGAGCGTAAATATGTCAGATTTATCGCATCTTGATGAACTTGAAGCAGAGGCAATTTATATTATTCGTGAAGTTGCAGCAGAATGTGAAAAACCAGTAATGCTATATTCTATTGGTAAGGACAGCTCGGTAATGCTGCATCTTGCTCTTAAAGCATTCTATCCAGAAAAACCACCTTTTCCTTTTATGCACATTGATACAACATGGAAGTTTAAGGAAATGATTAAATTTCGCGATTATGTTACCCAAAAATATGGTCTGGACATGATTGTATATTCAAATGAAGAAGGAATTAAAAACGGAATAAATCCATTTGATCATGGTTCTGCATATACAGATATTATGAAAACTCAGGCACTTAAACAGGCACTTACAAAATATGGCTTTACAGCAGCATTTGGTGGGGGCCGCAGAGATGAAGAGAAGTCTCGTGCAAAGGAAAGAGTTTTTAGTTTTAGAAATTCAGCTCAAGCTTGGGATCCAAAAAACCAAAGACCAGAAATGTGGAAACTTTATAACACTCAGATTCACAAGGGTGAAAGTATGCGTGTTTTTCCACTTTCTAACTGGACTGAAAAAGATATCTGGCAATACATCAAGCGTGAAAATATAGAAATTGTAAGTCTTTATTCTGCTGCTATACGTCCGATTGTACGCCGTGATGGAAATATCATTATGGTGGATGATGACAGATTAAAGCTTTTACCTGGTGAAAAAATTGAAAATGTTTCTGTAAGATTCAGGACTTTGGGTTGTTATCCATTGACTGGCGGTGTTGAATCTACTGCAAAAACTTTGGATGAAATTATTGAAGAAACTTTAAGTTCTGTAACATCTGAACGTACAAGCCGAGTTATTGATAAAGATGGTGGTTCGGCTTCTATGGAAAAACGTAAGAGAGAAGGGTACTTCTAATTAAAAATCAAACATGAGGAAGCAGAAATTATGAAGGGACTTTTAAAATTTATTACCTGTGGATCTGTTGATGATGGAAAATCCACACTTATTGGACATATTCTTTATGATGCTAAACTTTTGTATACAGACCAGGAAGAAGCTCTTGCTCTTGAATCAAAGGTTGGAAGCCGAGAAGGAAAAATTGACTATTCTCTTTTGCTTGATGGTTTAATGGCTGAACGTGAACAGGGAATTACAATTGATGTTGCTTACAGATATTTTAATACAGAAAAACGCAGCTTTATTGTTGCCGATACACCGGGTCATGAAGAATACACTAGAAATATGGCTGTTGGAGCTTCTTTTGCCGAACTTGCCATTATTCTTGTGGATGCAAAAAAGGGGTTCTTGTACAGACACGACGTCATAGCCGTATTTGTTCTTTAATGGGAATTCGCCACTTTATTTTTGCTGTAAACAAAATGGATTTGGTGGCATATAGTCAGGAAAGATTTGAAGAAGTAAGCGGGCAGATTAAAGAAATTATTGAAGAACTTAATCTTCCTAATGTTCAGATTATTCCAGTTTCTGCGACAGAAGGTGATAATGTAACTAAAAAGTCTTTAAATATGGACTGGTATAAGGGACCTGCTATTCTTTCTCATTTGGAAGAAGTTGATATTTCTGATCTTGATGAAAAATCTGACGGTAAGAAATTTTATATGCCAATTCAGCGTGTTTGTCGTCCAAATCATGAATTCCGGGGTTTTCAGGGACAGATTGAAGGTGGAGAAATTCATTTAGGAGATGAAATTACAATTTTACCAAGCGGAGAAAAGGCAAAGGTAAAGAAAATTATTCTTGGTTTTAGCGAAGTTGAATCTGCTAAAAAAGGTCAGGCTGTAAATATTTCTTTGGATAGGGAAGTTGATGTAAGCCGGGGTTGTGTTTTTGAAATTAATGAAAATCTTAAGCTTACAAACAGCGTGGAAGCAACTTTACTGTGGATGGACGATTCTAAGCTGGAAAACGGGAAGAACTTTTTTGTAAAAATTGGAACAAAACAGATTCCTGCAATTGTTTCGTCTATTAAATATGCAATTGATGTAAATAGCGGAGAACATAAGCCTGCTGCCAGTTTAAGCAAGAATGAGATTGCCCTGGTTGATATTTCTTTTAGTGATGTAATTGTTGCAGATGAATTTAAAAATCACAAGGTTCAGGGTGAGTTGATTCTTATTGATCGCATTACAAATATGACAAGTGCCTGTGGTGTTATAACTGCTGTTCATTCAAACGATAGAAAAGTTCATGTAACTAATGTTGATAGCCAGAAACGTGCTATACAAAAAGGTCAGTCAGCTAAGGTATTTGAGTTTCTTCTTGGAAAAAACGGTGTAAGTTCCAGCCTTTTACAGAAGATTGAAAAAAGATTGTATGAAAGTATGCGCCATACATATTTGTATACCCCAGTTGTTGGAGAAGACTACACTACAGTTGTAAATCATCTTGTGGAGGCAGGACTTGTAGTTCTTCTTGCAATTGATGAACACGTAGAAATAGATGAAAAACTCAGAAATGAAAAGTTCTATGTAACAAATCTTCAGGAAAATCTTACACAGATTAATCTTGATGATGTTACTGAACAGATTAAAAAATTATCTTCTATCGATTTAAGTTCAGATAGTTATTGTATTTAAAAGAGGGAATCGCTGGAAAATGAAAAAGACAATTTTTGTTGATTACAGATTGCTCAATCTTTCTGGTGATGATTCTCTTGAAAATAAATTAAATGGTTTACTGGCATCCGGTGTTGATGAAATCCTTGTAAAACCTGTTTTAATGTCAAATGGATATGAGGCAAAGAAATTAAGGGAAAGACTTGCGGCTTTTGAGGGCCGATTTTCTAAAATTGAATGCAGGTCTTCTGTTTTGGGAAGTGAAGAATCAATAAATTTTTTTGCTGATATTTTGATTAAAGAAATTGGTTTTAGCTCTGAATATGAATATTGTCTTGTTGGGCATGGACTTATGGGGTCTTCCAACAGTGAATATTCAAAACTTTCAGACCTTTTACATTCAAAGGGCATTTTAAATGTTGAAGTTGCCTGCCTTACAGGTGAAGGTAACATTAATTCCTATTTAAAAAAGGTAGAAAGAAAACTTGGCAAAAATAAAAAGACAATTCAGGTTTATCCTCTTTTAATTAAGCCTGGAAAACATCTTGTAAAAGATATTTTTGGTCAGGAAAAGTCAGAAAATAAAAGCTTTGTCCAAAGATTGGAAGAAAAAGGCTTTTATGTGATTAAAAAAATGCTGCCTTTATGCTCTTTTGAAAGTTTTAAAACAAGGTACATGGATGACGAAGAAAATCTCTCTATCTAAAAAATCTCTTTTAGTAATCATTTTACTGGCTGCTGTCTCTGCCATCTGGCCAAAAACAGAAATGAATCAAAACGAAAATCCTAAAAGGGTTATTGCTCTTTCTAAATCTGTTGCAGAAATGTGGCTTTTGGCAGGCGGAAAACTTGTTGGAACTACAGAAGACGGCCTTGATTTACCGGGGACAGAAGATGCTCTTTCTGTAGGAACATTAACTACATCTTCTCTGGAAGCAATTATTTCTTTAAATCCAGATTTTGTTATTTTGACTTTGGATATTCCTCTTCATAAAAAGCTGTACGTAAATCTTAAGGATTTGGGAATTAAAACCTATATTGCTGATGTTAAGAATTTTGATGATTACGATAAGGTAATTTCTGATTTTACAGATTATACAGGACGTAAGGATTTATATAAAAAAAATGTTCTGGAGGTAAAAAATAAAATTCAAGAAATTCTTGTGAACTTCAGAAGTCAAAATGGAGAAGTAAAGGAAAAATCTTATCTTTTTTTGAGAGTATCATCTGCAAAAAACAAAGTTCTTAAAGATCATTTTGGAAATGAAATATTTTTGGATTTTGGACTTAAATCTATTGTGGAAGATAATTCAAAGCTTGATGAAATTGGAATTGAAGCAATTTTGACTAAAGATCCGGATTATATTTTTGTTGTTCAACAGGGAAATCAAAAGAATGCAGAGGAGGCCTTTTACAGGGCTTTTGAAAGCCACCCCGCATGGAATAATTTGTCTGCTGTAAAAAATAAAAAAGTGTATATGCTTCCAAAAGAACTTTTTAATTACAAGCCAAATGCAGCATGGGCAGAAGCCTATCAGATTGTGGCAAAACTGTTGTAAAAGCAGGTGGAATTATGAAAGTTGAAAGAAAGTTTTTATATTTACTGGGACTTATTTTATTTTTCTTACTGGCTTTTTTTTCTCTGCTTGCAGGAACAAAGGGGCTGGTTTTTTTTGATGGTCTGAAAACAATTTTAGATTTAATTAAAGGCAGGGAAATTCCAATTTCTTCAAAAATTATACTTTTAAAAATAAGACTTCCAAGATTTATTGCAGTAGTTTTTTGTGGAGCATCACTTTCGGTTTCTGGATTAATTCTACAGACTTCTTTGAATAATAGTCTTGCCAGTCCAGGAATGATTGGAATTAATTCAGGGGCTGGTTTTCTTGTCCTTTTATCAAGCATCCTTTTTCCATATTCTTTACATGCCAGAAGTCTTGGAGCTCTTATTGGCTCTCTTATTGCTGTATTTATTGTGTATTTTATCGGTATAAAAGCAGGACTTTCAAAAACCAGTTTAATTCTTGCAGGCCTTGCAGTTTCATCCCTTATGTCTGCCGGAATTGATGTTTTAATCACTTTATATCCTGAAATAGTTGTTGATAAAGTTGCCTTTAATTTGGGCGGATTCCAAAATATTTCTTTTACTTCTTTGTATTTTACCCTGCCTCTGATGGTAATAGGAATTGTCTTATTATTCTTACTTTCTGATGGAATTGATTTATTTACTCTTGGAGATGAAGCGGCTTACGGACTTGGCTTGAATGTCCGCCTGTATAGACTTGCCTCAATTTTAATCAGCGGACTTATTGCAGGCTCTGCTGTTTGTATTTGCGGATTACTTGGTTTTGTAGGATTGATTATTCCAAACTTTATACGTTTACTTGGGAAAAATAATACAAGGCAAAATATCATCTTATGTCTTATTTTTGGTTCTGATTTTTTAATGCTTTGTGATCTTGCAGCAAGGCTTTTGTTTTATCCTTATGAACTTCCGGTTGGTTTATTTTCGTCTTGTCTTGGAAGTCCCTTCTTTATCTGGATTTTAATTAGCAGAAAAAAACGTCTTGCAGTGTGAGGAATTAATTATGATTGAAATTAAAAATATTAAATGTGCATATGATGGAAAAATTGCCTTTGAAGCCGAGAATCTTTTTTTTGAAGAAGGAAAAATTACTGCAGTTGTGGGATTAAATGGAAGCGGAAAATCAACTTTGCTTAAATCAATTGTGGGAATTAATTTCTATGAAGGAATGATTTTAATTGACGGTAAAAATGCTAATTCCTTGGGGCATAAAAAACGTGCAAGATTTGTAAGTTATCTTCCTCAAATATCTCCACTGGTAAATATGGATGTTTTAACTCTGGTAAGTCACGGACGTTTTCCCTATCTTGGATATTCAAAAATTCTTGGAAAGGAAGATTTAAGTCTTGTAGAAAATGCACTTAAACTTACCGATTTATGGGAACTACGTTCAAAAAATCTTACGGAAATCAGCGGAGGCGAAAGGCAACGTGCATATCTTGCCATGGTAATTGCACAAAATACAAAGTTTATTCTGCTTGATGAACCTGCAACCTACATGGATATAAAACACCAGATTGAAATAATGGAAATCTTAAAAAAAATTGCAAAAGAGGGACGGGGGGTGATTTTTAGCAGTCACGATTTACCTCAAAGTTTTTCCACCTGTGATACAGTTTGTCTTTTACAAAAAGGAAGAATTGCTGCTTTTGGAAGGCCTGAAGAAATTGCTTTAGATTCTGAAAAAATGAAGAATGTTATGGGATTTAAGGTAGAGAAGATTGAATCTGAAAGTGCTGTGTACAGGTTTAATCTTTGTAAATAAATGATTTGACGGTTGCTTTTAGTGCAAAATTAAAATTTGCCCCGGGTAAAAAGTGGTCAAGAAAATAAGGATTTATTTATGAAAAAATTAAGTTTAGCTTTGATATTTCAACTTTTTACAGCAGGAAGTTTTTTTCTGAGCCAGTAATAAAAGGCAATGTAGTAATTGGTTCTACAATTTTTTGAAAATAATGAGGAAAATATTAATTCATAACCTATTGACTGAGTAGGTAAAACGTTATATATTAAGACAACCTACTAAGAAGATAGGTATAAAAGAGGTTTTCATGGGTTTTAATACAGAAGCATTACATAAAGGACTTGTAAAAGATCAAAGTTTTGGTGCCACAATTACACCTATTTATCAGGTAAGTGCTTTTTCTTATGAAGATATGGAAACTCTGGAAAAAGTTTTTAACGGAAGGGCAGGTGGTTTTGCATATACAAGAATTGGAAACCCAACTGTAGCATCTTTTGAACAGAGAATTAATGCACTTGAACATGGAAACGGTGCCGTTGCAACTTCTTCTGGGATGGCTGCTATTACACAGGGCCTTTTAAACTTCTTGAGTAGTGGAGATGAAATTATTGCATCTTCCGGCCTTTATGGTGGAACAATCCAACTTTTTTCTGTATTTAAAAACCTTGGAATAAAAGTTATATATGTAAAAAATCTTTCTAAAACTAATCTGGATAAACTCTATAACGACAATGTAAAGGCAATTTTTGCAGAAACAATTTCTAATCCAAGCCTTGAAATTATTGATATTAGTGAACTTGCAGAATATGCCCATTCAAAAGGCATTCCTCTATTAATTGACAATACAACTGCAACTCCATATCTTGTTAATCCTCTTGATTTAGGGGCAGATATTGTTATTCACTCTTCATCAAAATATATCAACGGTTCAAGCGACAGTATTTCGGGAGTAATTATTGATGGTGGAAAATTTAAATGGAATGCTCAAAAGTATCCTTCATTAAAAGAATATGTTAAGTTTGGACCTTTTGCCTATCTTACAAGATTAAGAAAAGACAGCTGGGCAAGTATTGGTGGATGTTTAGCTCCATTAAATGCATATTTAAATATCATCGGTCTGGAAACCCTTGGACTTAGAATCAAACAAATTTGTAATAATGCAAAATCCCTGGCAGAAGAGTTGAGCAAGATTGAAGGAATTACTGTAAATTATCCTCTTTTGAAAGGTAATAAAAATGCAAAACTTGCGGAAAAGCAGTTAAAAGGTTTTGGCGGGGGAATTTTTACCATTCGGGCAGGTTCCAGAGAAAAGGCATTTAAAATTATTAATTCATTAAAAACTGCAACAATTGCTTCAAATATTGGTGATGTAAGAACTCTGGTAATTTATCCGGCAACAACTCTTTATGTTCACAATACAATTGAAGAAATGAATGCAGCTGGCGTTTTTGATGATACAATTCGAGTTTCGGTTGGCATTGAAGATGTAGAAGACTTAATTGAAGATTTTAAAAGAGCAATAAGAGGGTAAAAGATGGCAAATATTGATTACGGAGCATTAAAAAAAGGCGGATTTATGCGTCAAAAGCAAAAGAGAAAATTTTCTCTACGACTTGGTGTAGTTGGCGGACATCTAACTGCCGAAGGTTTGGCAACTGTAGCAAAAGTTGCTGAAAAATACGGTAAAGGTTATGTGCATATGACAAGCCGCCAGGGGGTAGAAATACCTTTTATCGATTTTGATGATATTGAAGAAGTAAAGGCTGAACTTGCAAAAGGTGGAGTTCGTCCTGGAGTTTGTGGACCTCGTGTTCGTACTGTTACTGCCTGTCAGGGAAGTGAAATCTGTCCAAGTGGCTGTATAGATTCTTACGGAATTGCAGTTGAACTTGATAAAAGATACTTTGGTCGGGAACTTCCTCATAAGTTCAAATTTGGTGTTACAGGATGTCAGAATAACTGTCTTAAAGCAGAAGAAAATGATGTTGGTATTAAAGGCGGTTTGATTGTTGAGCTTGTAAAAGATGAATGTATAAAGTGCGGAGTTTGCGAAAAAGCCTGCCGCGAAAATGCAATTCAATTTGATGAGGAAAAAGGCGTTACTTTGATTGCAGATAAATGTAATAACTGCGGACGTTGTGTAAAATCTTGTCCTACAAATGCCTGGAAGGGTCAACCGGGATACATAGTAAGTTTTGGTGGTTTGTTTGGAAACAAGATTTGTACAGGAGAGCAGATTATTCCAATTGTCAAAGATAAAGAAACTTTGTTCCGTGTAACTGATGCGGCAATCAACTGGTTTGAAAAAAATGCAAAACCAAGTGAACGATTCAGATTTACCTTACAGAGAGTCGGAGAAGAAAGTTTTAGAAGTGAAATCCGTAAAGCATATGAAGGAGGAAATTAAAATGTCAGAAATAAAATATGATGAATTTGTAGATATTACAGATAAAGTTTGTCCTTTAACCTTTGTTAAGGCCAAAGTAAGTCTTGATGAACTTGATGTAGGCCAGATTCTTGCAGTTCGTATGAATGATGGAGAACCTGTTCAGAATGTTCCAAGAAGTATGAAGGATGACGGACAGCAGGTTCTTAAACTTATAAAAAATGAAGACGGAACCTATACGATGTATGTAAAAAAAGTTGAAGAATAAAAGAGGTGTAGACTTATGGCAGAAAGATTAAACAAAGAAAATTTTGCAGAAACAATTAAAAGCCTTCCCCTGGCACTTGTTGATTTTTATTCAGATTCTTGCCTGCCTTGTAAAAAAATGAATCCTCTTCTTGGAGATTTGGAAGATGAAAACGAGCAGGGCCTAAAAGTTTTTAAGGTAAATATAAACTTTGATTTTGAGCTTGCAGAAAAATACAAGGTCATGTCTACACCAACTTTGATTTTATTCAAAAATGGACAGGAAGCAGACAGAAAAAATGGTTTCCAGACTTTAGATACTCTTAAAGACTGGATTGAATAAAAAATTAAAAATACGGCGGTGTGGCGGCCCAGGCCACAAAGGAAATATCATGACAATTACAGTAGCAGGAAATAAAAAAGAAGTAAAAGAAGGACTTACACTCCCAGAACTTATTCAACTTGAAAATGTAGAAACCCCAGAATATGTAACAGTTTCAATCAACGAAGAATTTATCCAGAAGGATGAAGAAGCTTCGATAGTACTTAAAGAAGGCGATAGTGTAGAATTTTTGTACTTTATGGGCGGCGGTGCCTTTTGATTGATTGTCTAAAGAGGAGGCGAAAACATGGCATTAACAGATGAACAGATAGAAAGATATTCCAGACATATCATATTAAAAGAAATTGGTGTTAAAGGGCAAAAAAAATTACTGGCTTCCAAGGTACTTATTATTGGTGCCGGTGGACTTGGAGCTCCTGTTGCAATGTATCTTGCAGCTGCAGGGGTAGGAACAATTGGAATTGTAGATGCCGATGATGTTGATCTTTCAAATCTTCAGCGCCAGATTATTCATGGAACCAGCGATGTTGGAAAGGCAAAAGTAAAATCGGCAAAAGAAACAATGGAAGCAATGAATCCAGATGTTCAGGTAAAAACTTACAGAATGTTCGTTGATTCAACAAATATCCGGGAACTTATCCGAGAATACGATTTTGTAATTGATGGAACAGATAATTTCCCTGCAAAATTCCTTATTAACGATGCTTGTGTAATGGAAAAAAAGCCTTTTAGCCATGCAGGAATTATCCGTTTTAAAGGTCAACTTATGACATATATTCCAGGCCAGGGCCCATGTTACCGCTGTGTTTTCAAAGATCCACCTCCAAAAGATGCTGTTCCAACCTGTAAGCAGGCAGGAGTTATTGGAGCAATGGGGGGAGTAATTGGAAGTCTTCAGGCGATGGAAGCTGTAAAATACATTACCGGTGTTGGAAAAAATCTTACAGGCCGACTTTTAACTTATGATGCCCTTAATAATGATTTTCATTCAATTAAGCTGCCACCTGTAAATGGAAAATGCCCGGTTTGTGGAGAAAATCCAACAATTACTCAGTTGATTGATTACGAACAGCAGGAATGTGCAGAAGCCAAACATGGAGAAAGTCGTTAAAAAAAGCACTGTTTTTTTTAGACTTTTCCACAAGAGCGGCTCGCGAGATTAATCGAGCGGCTCAACATGGTAAGGATTTGTAAGATTATCATTAAGGATTAAAAGATGATTACACTAAAAAAATCTGATTACGAAAAATTAATTGCTCATGCTAGAGAAAATCTTCCGGAAGAAGCATGTGGATTAATTGCAGGAAAAGAAGTTGACGGGGTAAAGCATATAGAAGAAGTATATCTTTTGGAAAATACTGATCACTCAAGGGAACATTTTAATATTAGTCCCCAGGATCAGCTTAAGGCAATAAAAGATATGCGTTCAAAAGGTCTTATTCCACTGGGAAACTGGCATTCTCATCCGGAAAGTTCCAGCCGGCCAAGTGAAGAAGATAAAAGGCTATTTTTTGATTCAAAGGCCCGTTATTTAATTCTTTCTTTGATGGAAGAAGAAAATCCAGTATTAAATGCATTTATTGTCGAAAATCATACTGATGTAAGTAAAGATCCTCTGCAAATTATCTAATTTGATTTAGAATTTACTAAAGAAAGGTGATTCCCATCATTCATTAATTCTATAAGCGGTATAGAAACCTTACCAGGAGTTCTGTCAAAACGGATGATAGTAATTCCTGTGGGGGGAATATGCAATGAGTCGCATGTTTATATTATAGTTTTAAATATTTTTCTTAGCCAGGGCTTCCGCATTATAAACAAAAATCACGAATTTTTGGCTCCCAGTCACGGTTGCGTGATTCAAAACCGCGTAATAATACGCTACACGCTTTTTGTGGTATAGAAACTATTGAACTGCCACTTCGCAGCAGCCACAAAAAGAGCCTTTTTGAACCACGTCCCGCTCCTTCGCACCAACATTAAGGAAAAGCGTTTATAATGCGGAAGCCCTGTTTTTTTAGTATATTTGAATTGAAAAAATAATATTGAGACTTTACAATAATAATAAGGATAAGAAAATGAAAAAACGTCTATTATTTATTTCTTTGTTAGTTATGGTATCAGCTTTTAATATATTTGCAAAAGGTAAAAAAAAAGTTAATGTTACAGTAGATTTATCTGGTCCAACAAAGCCCATTTCTCCTTACCTTTTTGGTGTAAATGACGGTGCTGATTTAAAAAAGGTTCAGGCTGGTTCAATTCGTTTGGGTGGAAATCGTATGACTGCCTACAATTGGGAAACCAATAAATCTAATGCAGGCTCTGACTGGTATAATTCTTCTGATAATTATCTTATTAATAAAATTCGTTCTCAATATAAAAGGCTTCCCGCTGGTCCTGCTTTAAATGTAATTGAAGATTCAAAACAATATAATGTTCCATATACTCTTCTTACCTTGCAGATGGCCGGTTATGTTGCTAATAAAGATGGCAAAATGACAAAAGATAATAATCTGGATGGCCAGGACTGGTGCAAAGTAATTAATCATAAAAATGGTGAATTTTTACTTAAGCCGGATAAAAGAGATAATTTTGTTTATACCGATGAATATCTTAACTACCTTGGAAATACTGTTGGAAATTCTAAAACTGGAGGTTTTAAAGGTTACGCTCTTGATAATGAACCTGCACTCTGGGAACATACTCATTCTTTGATTCAAAAAGAAAGATTAGGTGCCGATGAGTTGATTCAAAAATCAATTGATTTAGCCGCAACAGTAAAAGAATTTGATCCTGATGCTGATGTTTTTGGGCCTGCTCTTTTTGGTTATTCAGCTTTTGATTCTTTAGGCTGGGATTGGACTCTTATAAAAGCTAAAAATGCTTATCGTCATGACTGGTTTATTGATTATTATCTTGATCAAATGAAAAAAGCCAGTGATGAAAAAAATATGCGCCTGCTTGATGTACTTGATTTACACTACTATACCGAAGCCAAAGGTGAGTGTGGCATACGTAAGTGTGATCACTATGATAATGATGCATGTATTAAAGCAAGAATCAATGCCGTAAGATCTTTGTATGACCCTGATTATAAAGAAAATAGCTGGATTGTTGATACAGGAGCAAGACATTTCCCTCTATTACCTAAACTAAATGCTTCAATCGAAAAATTTTACCCTGGAACAAAATTAGCTTTTACAGAATATGATTTTGGTGGTGGAGAAGATATTTCTGGAGCCATTGCTCAAACTGATTTTTTAGGAATTCTTGCAGAATATGGAGTTTATTTTGCTTCTATCTGGAGTTTTGATAAAAATCAGTATCAGCTTGCTGCTATAAATCTTTTTACAAATTATGATGGAAAGGGTAGCCGTTTTGGTGATAATTTAATTTCTGCAAAATCAGAAGATGATTATTTACTTTCTTCTTTTGCTGCCACAAGTAAAGATGACAATAAGCTTAGAATAATTTTGTGTAACAAAGAAATTCATGAAGAAACAAAGGTAACAATTCAACTTTCTGGTGGAAATTACAAAAAAGCAAAAGTTTATCTTTTGGATAAAAGTTCCGCAAATATTACATTGCAGGATAAAAGCATTTCAGTAAACAATGATAATCTGACTATAAAATTACAACCACTTTCAATTTATGAATTAGTTTTAGAGTAAAAAAAAATTGCTGAACATTTAATATTTTCAGCAATTTTTTTTCCTTAAGAATAATACTGGGCCTGGGCATTCCAAAGTTTGCTGTAAAGACCATTTTCCGCCATCAGTTTATCGTGGCTTCCGCTTTCAATAATTTCTCCTTCGTCAAAAACAAGAATATTATCGCAAAAACGACAGCTGGACATTCTGTGACTAATGTAAATTGAAGTTTTATCCTGAACCATTGAATCAAAATGCTGGTAGATTTCGTATTCGGCAACAGGATCCAGAGCAGAAGTGGGTTCATCCAAAATTACAAAAGGAGCATCTTTGTAGAGGGCACGGGCAATCGCAATTTTCTGAGCTTCTCCACCGGAAATCTCAACTCCATTTTCTTCCATCTGGTAGATATTTGTTTTAATTCCCTCAGGCATTTTAGCAAGTCTTTCTCCAAAACCAGCTTTTTCCAGAACGCCTTTTACTTTATTTTCATCATAATCTGTAGAGGCAGCAACATTTTCTCCAATGCTTGCAGAAAAGAGCTTAAAGTCCTGGAATACAACTCCAAAAAGTCTGGCATAATCCTTGTAGTCATAGTAGTGGATATCAACTCCATTCAAGAGAATCTGGCCTTCTGTAGGTTCATAAAGGCGGCAGAGCAGTTTGATAAAGGTTGTTTTACCAGCTCCATTTTTTCCAACAACGGCGGTTTTACTTCCAAGAGTAATTTTCTGGTTTACGTGGCGAAGGGCATATTTTTCGCTGTTGAGATACTTAAAAGAAACATTTCGGAATTCAATTTCAAAAAGATTATCGTCCCGTTTTTCGGTTGGAATTGTTCCTTCGTAGCGCTTGTTTTCAAGTGCCATATAGTCGTAGAAGTAGGCCAGATACTTACTTTCTATATCAAGCTCTGTAAAGACTCCTGCAATGTTTTGAAGACTTGAAGCAAGATTTGTGTAGGCTCCAACGTATTTCATGGCATTACCAAGGCTAATCAATTTGAATACAGCCTTAAGTCCAACATAGGCGTAGCTTACAAATTGTAAAAGCACATTTACTACAATGGGAATCCAGGAGATTCTCTGAAGTTTTCCCCGCAGATTGTAGCATTCACTTTCCATTTTAGAATTGGTTTCTTCTATCTTGGCACTAAGAAAATCTCCCATTTTATAAAGTCTTATGTATTTCCCCAAAGAATAATTACCGATCATATTGAACCAGTAGGAATAACGACGATTCCATACAACATTTCTTTCAAAAAAAATCTGCTGGATTTTACCTTCCCATTTACGGTTGGTAATATTGATAAAGGTGTTAAGGGCTATTGTAAAAATCAAAATCACAACGCTGTAGCCTTTGTTCAAAAAGCTTCCAAGTCCATTAAGTCCGCTGTCTGGAATTGGAATAAAAACCGGTACAAGCAGAATAATAGAATAGATGATGTTGGCAATATTTTCTGCAAGAGAAGCAAAATTTGAACAGAAGGCCTGAATACCACCCCGGCTGCTCATTCCCTCCTGGGCCTTGGTAATCATATCAAGAGTTTCGTGCTTTTCCAGAATGTCATAATCAATGTCACAGGTTTTTAGGCTCACCATCTGATTGATTTTTTCGTTCAACATCTGATTATTAACAGAAACAAAGGCTTCCATTCCCCAGCGGATAAAAGTAATCAGGGCAATAGAGGAAACAAGAATAATTGCATATTTCATTATCTGGCTGGCAGGGGCTCTTGCAATTAAAAGATCCAGAATGATACTTGAAAAAACAAGAGAAAGATAATGGATTGCCGCTTCAATAAGTCTTGAAGCAATTACCAGACTTACATGTCCCGGTCTTAATTTATGGATTAATGTCATTACTTTACGAATGGTCTGACTATTTTTCATTTTTAAATTCCTCCGATTTTGTAGAATAATAATGGCTCTGAATATCAAAAATTTCCCGGTACTTTCCGCCCTTAGCCATTAATTGAGCGTGACTTCCTTCTTCTATAATTCTGCCCTGGTCTAAAAATAAAATGCGGTCGCAGAATTTCGTACTTGCAAGCCGGTGAGAAATAAATACGGCAGTTTTATTCAAAGCCAGATTATTGTATTCTTCGTAGATTTTACTTTCGGCAAGTGGATCCAGTGCAGAAGTTGGTTCATCCAGAATCAGGAAAGGCCCGTTTTTGTAAATTGCCCTGGCCAGTAAAAGTTTCTGTACCTGACCGCCGGAAAGCAGAACTCCATCATCATCTAACTGCTGGGTGATGTAGGTATCTTCCTTGTGAATAAGGCCATCCACGGTTTCTTCAAGGCCTGCTTTTTTTAAACAGTCTTTTACTCGTTGGCGGTCTAAATCATTTTGATCGCAGCAAGCAATATTCATGGCAAGGGTGAGGGCAAAGGGTTCTGTGTCCTGGAAGAGAACGCTTATGCTTTCCATATATTTTTTTACGCTCATAGAAGAGTCCCAGAGGGGCTGTCCGTTTACCAGAACTTGACCGCTTGTAGGAGCATAAAGACCACAGAGAAGTTTTACAATTGTAGTTTTACCAGCTCCGTTATTTCCAACAAGGGCAATTTTTTCTCCGGCATGAATCTTAAAAGAAAGTTTATCAAAAATCTTTTTGTCGCTGCCTTCGTAATTAAAGGAAACCTCTTTGAATTCAATTTCTGGGGCTCCCTTAAAAGCTTCTGTCTGTAAAAGGGACTGTCCCCCTTGATTATGTAAAGGGGACTGTCCCCCTTGATTATGTAAAGGGGACTGTCCCCCTTGATTATGTAAAGGGGACTGTCCCCCCTGATTATGTAAAGGGGACTGTCCCCCCTGATCACTTCTTTCTTTAAGGTCAATAAAATCATTGTAATCGTTGAATTCATGGCTGGCTTTTCTTATTTCGTGGAAGGTGTTAGACATTCCGTAAATCCAGTTTGCAAAACCACTGACTAGGCCTAAATAAAGTGTAAAAGTTGCAACATCCATCTGACCGGCAAGTACCTTAGATATTAAAATAGAGTAGGCCAGAATATCTCGGGGAAGCATAAAAAGGCAGTCGGCAATTGTTGGAAAAAACCAGTGAAGGGAAATCCCCCTTTGATTTTTTTCAACTCCCATTAAAAGACCATTAAAACGGGCCGCAAACCAGCCAGAAAGACCGTAGATTCTTATATCTTTTCCAGCCTTTACGTCCTTTATACTACCCCTAAGATAATTAATTTTGCGGTATAAAACAGAACGCTCTTCACGATGTTTATCAGAATAACGAATAGCCCATTCGCGGCAGAGGCTATCGGCAACAAACATTGCAATAGTTATGGCCATAATCCTCCAGTCTAGTAAAAAGACCGCATAGCCATAAGAAAATATTCCAAAAATCAAAATGACTAGCTCCATAACCTGATTCATAAGATTTTCGACCCCAACGTAGTTTGAAGCAACTGATTGAACCGCCTTATCCATAATCCTTCTTTTAGGTTCCGGTTCAATATTCATGTAGTCAGTCATAAGAGTCTTTTTAAAAAAATTAATACCGAAGTGACCAAGTCTTGTATAAACTCTATAGCCCTGCAGGTAGCCGCTGGTATAACCAGAAATCATATTAACAACAAAAACCGCAAGCAGAACCAGGGCAATAGAAGTCAGAAAAAAAGGCAAGTCCCCACTGGTAATTCCCTTAATTGCAACCGCTGGAATTACAGTATAGGTGATTGGTGTAAGAACTCTGGCAATAATATGCAGAAGCAGAATAAAGGGAGAAGCAGGGTAGCGCTTAAACATTTCCCTGTAGGCAAGACAGGTGTTCTTTAGAGCCGAGTTTTTCCTTTCTTTTTGATTTTGATTCTTTTTCATTTTTACCTCTCGTCCCCATCCTAGCAGACTTGTAAACGATTTTTGATTAAGGTACACCAAATGTAAAAATTTGTACACGAAATGCAAGGAGGGGAAAGTCTTCCCCTGTCTCCCAAGCAAGTTGCTCCACGAAGCGCCCCTGCAAGCAGAGCCGCTTCTCTCCGCTTTGTTGCTTGTCCGCCACCCCTTCTAGCGGGGGAAAGTCTTCCCCCGCAACGCCCCCGATTTTTACAGAGGCAGCATTATTTCAGTGGCAAAAATTCCAGGTTCATTTTTACGGTTTACGTAGCCATCATACCTTTCTGCAATTTTATCAATTCGGTGGAGACCAAAGCCATGTTCCCCCTGCTTGGAAGTAATCAGTTCGCTAAGTTTTTTCCGTTTTTTTTGATTTGTGGAATTTGAAACAGAAATATAAAGCTGGCTCTTAAATAGACCAATGTAAACGCGGATAAAACGTTTTTCAGAATTTTCAATTTTTTCACAGGCCTCAATAGCATTATCCATCAGGTTTCCAACAATGGCACATAGGTGAACATCTGTAATTTTAAGCTGGTCAGGAACCTTTGCCGTGCAGTTTACGTCTATCTTGTTTTTGCGGGCAATAGAAACTTTACTGCTAAGAATTGCATCAAGACCAACGTTCCCAGTCCTTATGGCAATATCAATCGAGTCTAAATCACTTTCCAGATTGTCTAAATATTCAGACAGTTGTTCATTTTTCCCCATAGAAAGCAGAGCTTTTATAGACTGAATATGATTATGATAGTCGTGTCTCCAGGCCCTCATTGTCTGGTAAATATTTTGAACTTCATCCCGCTGTTTTTTAAGAACCGAATCCTGAAAGTCCTCCAGTTTTTTCTGGTATTTATGGCGGAGAATAAAAATTGTAGTCAGAATTGAGGTAAGAATAAGAAGAATCAAAAGGATGATGTACTTTATTAAATCAGTCATAGCTAAATTATTGTTGAAAATGTTTGAGGGGTCAAGGATTATTATTGGAGGGGAGGGGAAAATACCCCAGCAAACCGTTTTAAGCTGCTCCCCCTAACCAGCCATAATGTTGAACAGACATATCTACAAAGTGATTAAGCAGCAGATTGATTTTGGAATCAAAAGCCTCTTTATCAAAGCTTTGTGGTAAGTCTGCATCAAGCGAAGAAATTATTGCATCTTTTACTGTTGTTGAGGCCTGTTCATCTTTGTACCAGT
>CAMGTC010000006.1 GCA_946061765.1 uncultured Treponema sp. | reverse complement strand
CCTTTACAGTTGCAGGAAAAGCCACAAAAGAGTTATCAGGTTTTCTGCAGCAAATACAGGCATCCTGATAGCCGGTTAAATCACATTTAGTATCAATAAATAATCTTAGCTTTGATTTATTTTTGTAAATTCTCTTCATATAGTCGCTCGCTAGTCTCGCTCCCCAGCCATTCTTTCGATAAACCTAAACAAACCCGCTGTCGCAGTTTTGTTTTTAACGGTTTTTCGATTATAGGCATGCTTCAATCTCAATCTCCAAATCAATAGGACAATACAAAGAAACAATATTATTTGTTTCCCGAATCTTTCCTCTAAGCCAATCCCACAAACTCAAAACAGTTTCCACAGTTCTAAAGAATAATCTGGATGCAAACGGTTCCGCTGTAATCGGTATCTCATCTTCTGTACTTCTGTAAGAATTTCCAGAATGTATTAACTCAGTTTTTACATCAGCAACAAAATCAATCACTCTGTTAAATGAAAGCAGCCTGGAAAACTTATCTATAGTCAATAAAACTTCAATACCACTTCTTCTTATTAGAAGTTGTCTTAATGTTTCATCTGTAAGCTCTTTGTATTCTGTAAAGCCTCTGAAAAAAAGCATTCGGCTTTTTATTTCAGAGGTTAATTTTTTTGAAGTCGCTACCAGTCGCTTAATTACTCTGTTGTTTGTATTTACATCAGAAGTCTTAAACTCAGAAGCAACAGAAAATACAATATCAACCATTCTGTATGTAATGTCAGAAACTTCAAAAGTATTTATAAGCTTCTTTTTATAAACAGATTTTTTTGATAATATCTCTTTATTTTTAATAGTGCTTTTCGGAATCTTCTTATACTGAGCTTTTTTTGAAACCTTTGTATTTACATTTGCATTTCCAATAACAGTAACTTCATAATTCTGGCTTTTCGGTTCATTTTCATATTTCAAATAAACCGAAAATCTATATCCCTTATCCCAGTACAGTGTCAGTTCATTAAACAAACTTCCACTTACTAAACTTTCAGGAACGGTTTCATGAAATTTTTCATAATTAAAATTACCTGTCTTATTGAAATATGCATCATAACTGTCTTCTTTTGTTGGTAATCTTGGGGTTTCATCATAAACCGGAGTAATAATTGAAGCACCAAAAGCAAAATAAATTCGGTCTCCCTGTTTTATTTTCCTTTTTAAAGGAACGGTTACACCATACCAGCCATTTTGTTTTCCATTCAAAACAATAGCTGGAAAACTGGTATTTAATAATTCAACGGGTTTGTTCTCAGTATCTATGAGTACTACCAGTGGAATTACCGGATATGGCGGATCTCCATACATCATATCCCAGTAATATTCACTGGTTGGATTACGGAAATAGTAATACATTTCTACAGAAGCTGATTTTGAATTTTCATCTGCCGTAAAGGTATATCCTACAAACTCTATTTCACGGACAAAGTCACCTTCAATTTCAGTTTCGTAATAATCGCCTGTATCTTCATCTTCAACCTCAACTTCATACCAGTCTGTATGATAAAGGCCGATACTATCATTTCCAATAACACTATAACTCATCTATCAACTTCCACTTACAGTAATCTGCCAGTCAATCTGCAGACTGTCTGCAGAAGTTACATTTACACTTGGAGTAATCTGAGCATAAGCAAGGCACTTTGCAGAAGTTGTATTTCCATTCAACAATGCAACTTCGTTAATTCCGTTAGCACTCAAATCACCTGCAGCAAAAGCACAACGATACAAAATTACATTCTGTCCTGTTGCGCCAAAAGCTCCCTGAGTCTTTGGATAACCGCTGGCCAATGCTTTATAACTTCCTGTCTTTGTATTAACACTTGTATTTGCTTTGGGACTTGAACCTGTCCAGCCGGTACCCACAAGCATATAACCATGAGTAGCATCAACCTTAGTCTGTGTTGGAGTAGAAAGCATCCAGTCAGCAATAAGGCCATCCCCCTGATTAGTAATGGTGTTGTGGTGTCTGAAAATCATTTCCTTTTCAGGCAATCTAAACAATTTTCTAATCAGGTTATTTGGAATCTTTTTAACTTTTCCGTTTTCATCAAGAACAGTTACAGTAACCATTCCTTTCAATCTGTTTGAACTATTAATCATTTACACAATCCCTGTATAAGCATAAAAACAATACTGGTAACAATTGCGCCACCAGTTCCACCAATAAGCGTTCCATACCAGAAAGAATCCTTCTTTTTTTCCAATGCTTTTTCCAATTCATCATTCCGAATTTCTAATTCCGCATTCCGAATTTCCAATTGGTCAGCACGTTCTTTCTCGTAAGCCAATTCGCCACCCACATCTTCAAGAACTGCCTTAACAGCTTCCTGACTTGTTCTTTCAATTTCTTCTTCTGCAATTTCCATAATCCGCTCAATGTCCTTATCGTCGTATGTCCTCGTACTCAGTCCATTCCTGGCATCGTTTTCGGAATCTGTCTTTTCCTTCTGCGATAGTGTCACAGACTGAGCCGTAACCTTCGGCAACAGTACGAGCATCAGCATTATGAATACGGTTAATTGCTTCTTCGCGTTTCTTACATGCCTTAACATTTATTTCCTCTGAATCATCATGAATAACAGGATCAGATTTTTTTTTCTTTTCCTGGCATTCACCAATAAACAAAACAGTGAATATGGCTGCAAAGACTGCACCCAACCACATCAAAACTTTCTTAATTGCTTCCAGGCATTTCTTCATCTTTGTTTCTCTCCAGATATTTACTGAATCCTTTCTGTCCTTCATGTCCGGCAATGACGATAGTTGCAACTGTCAGCCATTCGCCATTACCGATTACATGACAACATCTAAGAACAGTAATAATTACAAAGATTACGAATTTGAAAGAAAGAAGTTTTTCAACCAGTCTTTCAGCTCTATACTTAATCATTTGTCCTCTGTAATTGCTTTTTTAAATTCCATAAACTCATAATCTGCACCAAACAAATCAGAGCCTTCATCATTTGCTTTCTGTAAAGCTTTTCTGTCCAAACCACGAACAACAACTGTATAATCCATGGCATTGTAAACAGGTCTCATATCAGAAATACTTCTCAAAACTGCATAAGGTTCTACACAGTTCAGAACAACATCAGTTCCGGCAACGCCGCAAACGTGAGCACATTCTCCTTCCTTGTAGAGTCTTCCGCCCAGTTTCCTGTCATAGTTAGTAACAAAGAAAACTGCCTGAATATCGCTTTTTTCAGGATGTCTTTTTGTAAAATATTTCTTAAGCAAAGTATCTGCAGTAACTCTTATGCTGCACCCAGTCGCAAGCAAAAGAGCAAGACACACAGAACCCGAACAGTCAGCCTGTAAAAGATTTTCCTTACCGCTGACATAATGCAAGAACTGCATTCTTCCAAGGTAATACTGATAGCGTTGAACTTCGCTCAAATCCTGAGTAAGTTCCTTTTCAGCTTCCAGCATTAACCGCATTTTCAAATCACGATTAGCACTCATTAAATCCCCTTGATAATCAGAGTTATAATCACCATGGCAAAATTGAAACAGGAAATAACACAGGCAATAATCCCAGTAATACGGCCTTGTTTTCCTGCATCACTTTTTACATGTTCTTCTAACTTCCTGGCATTGGCACAACTGGCAGGATTTACCTGACACTGCATCTGTCTGTTATCCAGAGTATCAATCCGCTTTTCCACAGTTTTCTTAAACTCTTTCATTTCAGAACGGAATCCAGAAAGTTCCACCTTCAAGCTATTCATGGCCTGAATCAATGACTCATCATTTTTATCTATAACTACATCCTCCCCAAAGCCTAGATCTGTTTTACCCAGATTTCAGAACTAAAAGCTTCATTGTGTTTATATCTAAAAGTGAGTTCTTCAATTTTCACTTTTTTAATTGCTCCGTTTTCAGAAAGTCTTATATCCATAAAAGCACCCACACGGGCATGAATAAGAGGAATATAAGTTGTAAGGTAGTAACCGCCTTTAGTGTTCACGCATTCATCAAGAAGATCTTTTGCACGTCGTTCACAAAAAGGCTTATTTTCAAAAAGATCATCGCTCAAATATTTGGAAGTAACATTGCGGACAATCTGGCCATGTTTCTTTATTTCAGAATCATCCTTTACAAACACGCTGAAATTGTTTTCAGATATAATGGCTCGACCTGTAATTGAAGCCTTTCTAAGTCCAATTAATTCTCCGTTTCTTCCAAGCTGGATAATTGCTCTGTCTTTGTAAGTTATAGTGTCATACTGGATAATCACAGGCTTTTCATTTCCTGTTACTTCCATTGCATTTAGAAAATCTGTTTCAGAATCAAGCGAATCAGCAAAAACAACATTTCTTGTTTTGCCGTCAAAGTTCTTTGCTGTATAAATAGCTTCATAATCAGAATCTTTTACAATCCGTCTTGTATCATCAGTAAACGGATAATAAGCATCCATGTTTTCGTCATACCATACAGGAGCATCAGAATAACTCCAGAGTTCCTGTCTTTCTGTCTGAATGTATCTTGTATATTTAAGGCGGATGTTGTTTGCGTAAAGTTCATTATTATTGAAGAATCTGAAATGAGTAATTTCCTTTTCATTAAGGCTGAAATCCGAATCATCAGAATATTCATTTTCTGAATCATAAGGAGACTCAATAAAGCTTAAAGTCAAATCCTTACCACATTCCACAACAGCGTTATAAGCTCTGGCTAAAGCACAAAGCTCTTTCCATGCAGTTCCTTCTATTAATACGTAAGGAATATCAAAAGGAAGTTTCCCGCAGTTTATTTCAGAAGCTTTAATTCCGCCTCTGGATGCAATCAGGTGAACAAGAGATTTTTCAGGATGTTCTTTGTCACATACAACTGAATGAATCACAGTCTGTGCATCAGTCCAGTTTTTCTGTAGTTTATAATCATTCAGTTTCTGGCTTAAATCTATGAGTTTTATAGTTGTAGTCTTATTAAGAAAGCCTGTTTCCTGGTTCTGAAATCCGTTGTCATCCACAAACAGATGAAAGCGGAAAAAGGTGTTTGCCTTGTCTCCAAAGCAATACCAGATTTGAACACCAAGCCCTGTTGTATATTCTGCATTTACTTCTGCAGAATACAGAGCATTTTTGTTATTTAGAACAAGTTCTCCGCTGTTTACAATTCCGCCGTCACTAGATTTGTAGGAAGTAGAAACAAATTCCAGAATGTCAGAATCAGGAATAAAAATATCACCGTCAGCAAGTTCAAAAAGGACTCTAACAAAAGGACGTACATCAGTATTTTTAATGGCAGCTTCAACGGCCTGTGGTAATTCGTAGAACTTCATCAGAGCACCACCGTTGTATTCTGTTCTTCGTTGCGGATATTCAGAACAACATTGCTTAAAATGTTGAACTTCTGAAAACAAAGAACTGTATCAGCACAGTTAATGTCAGTCATATCACCCACTGGCTGTAAGTCGTATAAATCAAGAGAAACGCCGGAATAAGGATCCAGCTGGATTGTAAGCTTTTCAATTTTCTTCTGGTTTGGAAAATGTTCAGTACTTAAAGGAAAATAAAGTGTAATCTGATATTTTGATTTTTCAGTAAAGCTGCCGTTCAATTCAAAACGGTAAACAAGAGGAAGTTTCTTTAAGTCAGCTAAAACATTGTGACCATTAAAAAAATATGTTCTGTCTTCATTCCAGAAGAGTGATGGTGTTGTAATGTCCCAGTCAGTTACAAAAGAATCGTCATTTTCTTTTACGTCAATTCGCAAATAGAAAGGTTTATCGTTATCGGCTCTAAGTTCAAACTTTTCTGTACTCAGATTTTTGTAGATAAGTTTTGCAGCTTTTCTGTCAGTAAACACATCAAACTTATCATCAGGAGAAAAAAGCAAAAGGAACAGAGCCAAAACATTCTGGTATTCAAGCCTTGTGACAAAGCACCCCTGAATCGTTTTTCCAGTAATTACGAGTTTCTCTCTGTTCCTTTCACCAATGACGCCAGGAAGAGCGTAGCCTTTGGACGCTAGTCTTATAGTTTCCTCGCTATATGGTAATGGATAATAGTAACCGTCTTTTGCTACAGTCAGTGTGCAGCTCTTTCCTTGAATCATCATGATTCAAGTTTAAGGGGAAAGTACATTTCCTATGGGTTAATAAATCTTAACCTTTGGGAAATAGAAAAAATGTATAGACATAAAAAAAGCCGATTCTATTTAGAACCGGCTTGGAATTAACTAAATCAGTTTTTATTTAAGAACAGGAACTTTCTGAGAAAGAGCCTTTATTGTTTCAACAGGAAGCTTTGTAATCTCAGCAATCTGTTCAATACTTAGAATATTAGATTCTATCATCTTAATAATAAGTTCTTCTTTACCTGCGTCCTTATATTTTTGGAACATATCACACATAGTTACACCCCCATCTGTTTCATTCTTTAATTCATTATACAACAATTCAAAATTTTTATCACCACTAACTGCTGAAAGTAACTTAAAATATTCATCCATATGCTTAAGTTCGGCATCAGTTGGTTCATAGATTTTCTCCAATCTTTTAGCTTTAAAAAACTGTGCTACATACTTAAAGTCACTTTTAAAGCTGTTGATTGTTTCATCATCAAGCCATGCAATTTCAAATACATTTATTTTGTAATCATTTGCAAATGGTTTCAATTCTTCCGGAACATCAAAGCAGTCAAACAAAGTTTTAGCACTTTTCCAGTGTTCTTCACCAAAATACAAAACCAAAGTTATAACAGGGAAATTCTTCTTAAGTTTCTTGTCCAGTAACTGCTGTTTGTAAGAAGCGCCGTCATAACTGATAACCCGTAATGGCATTTTCGAATCTGCAATACTCTGATTTTCAAAACCCAACAAAGAAATTTTTATTTCTCCATTCTTCCAGAACTTTGCAACATCTCTTTCCTGCTGGTGCAATTTTTTACCAGCTTTGAAAGCACTGGTTGGAGTTGCAGTTTCAAGTTCATCTTCTTTTACAACCTGTTTACCTTTGAAAAGCAATACATTAACAATGTCTGCAAAAACATCATTCCATGCTTCCAGCGTTTTTTCGGCTATATCTTTTTCACCCATATAATTAATATAGTGAATTTTTATAAAATCGTATAGGTAAATTATGGTATAATGTATTCATGACTATTTATCCAAATATGAACAAAGAAGACCGCAACCGCATTTTAAGAAATCGTTACAGTTTGCTGGGTATTCCAGAAAGTGCAGCTCCAGACGGCAGGCTTCTATATGTTCCGGATCTGGAAGATAAAATGCTTTATTATGAAAACTGCGAAAATCCAGAATTAAAAATAGCCATCGGGAATGCTCTTACTGAGATGATGGGAGATCCCGATGGGGATGATAGTTGGAGGGAGATTTGTTAGATAATTATAATTATACCAAATCTCTTACATTCATGAATCTAGCCATTTATTTTTTACTGCTAATTTCCTAAAATCAGAAAATGTTCGTTTACTACTATTTAAATATTTAGTATCTAGTAGTCTTAATAAGTCATCAACATTTCGCTGCTTTATTTTAACATTATGTATATCTTTAATCTGGATTTGACCTGTACCTAAAGCTGGATTATATGTTAAATCATTATCAGCAATAAATTTAAAATCATAAATATTAAAATCCTTTACAAGGAGTTTGTCTGTAAAAAAACCATCTTTTCCAATACTCATTTTTTCAACAGAATATTTAATGGAAAATATCAGAAATATAAAATTCTGATTATTTAAATATGCATCTCTTATTTTCCCAAATGAAGTAATATTTGGTGATTTTCCACTACCTTTAATTTCTTCACATGTAGCTTTTACGTCAATTTTTATTTTTATTTCCTTTTTTCCAATATTGAATTTTAAATCAACATCTGATAAAGCTGTTTTCTTTTGAGGTTTCACTTGTAATAAATCGTATTGCTTCTTCTTAGATTCAAATACTGTACAAACCCATTCTTCTAAAATTGGTCCTGCTATTTTATTTATATTTTCAATTGGTAATCCTTTAGAAAGATTTGATTTTATAGCAACTTCATTATTAGCTGAATTTAGTAAATCATTGAATATGGAATCAATTTTACAAATAGCTTCTTTAGAGTATGTATTATAATCTTTATTTTCTATTGCTTTTCGTAGATTTAATTCTTTATAACTCAACTTACTTCAACTCCGCCAAAGTCAACAAATCATTAAAATCACTAACTTTGTGATAGACAACAGATTCATCTTTGAACATATCAGCAAATAATTTTTCTGCACAACTTATTTTATTCTTTTCGATTTCTTTAAGCTGCATAGACTTCATTGAACCTTTTGTTTCTGCGACAAAAAAAACATGTTTTACAGTTCCTTTTTCAAAAACAATAGCCCAGTCTGGAGAATAATTACCAACAGGCGTTGGAATTACATAACCACCTTTAGGCATTTTGGCATATGTACAAATATTCTTACTTGCATCAAGATTCTTTACAAACTTCATTTCTACGCTGTCAGCACCAGAACCATCAGTAGCGATATAATCAAGGATAGCTTTATTTGCATGGAATGTTTTTTCAGAATTGTAATTTAATTTCTCTGCAGTAAAAATACTATCTTCATATTTGCCTTCAATTTCATTGTATGTTATATGATCGACAATAATTGTAGATTTCTGTTCCTGAATGATTTCTATTACTTTGGAAATAAATTCTTCAGGATTCAAATGGAACATTTCCATTTTTGAAAAATTTATTCCCTTTAATATTGTTGCTGCAGTTTTTCTTGTTATGGTTGCCCCTTGTGCAATTTTACCAATCAAATCATATTTTACAGATGAATGATGTACCCGTGTAATAACTTTTTGATCCGAATCTTCAACCTTGAAAGAGTTACCAGATTTAACTTCTTCAGCAACCATCTTATCTTTTTGAATACCAGTAGTTACGGTGTACATTAACTGAGAAACAGTTAAATCATGATTAATTGCAAATATAGAATTCTTTATTAATTCTTCGCTATCAAAAGATACAGTGTAAGAATATTTATGGTTTATTTTATTCCATAATTCCTTGAAGTTTTCAAAGTTTTTATTCAACTCATTTTTAAGAATCTTTGGTTTATTTGCATCAGTAATCATATCATCCAGAGTAGAAGGATCGAATACAGCAGCAATATATTTCTGAATATCTGCTTCAATAGATTTTATTTGCTCTGGTACAGGAGCAAGACTATCATTAGCAACATCTTCATGATATTTAGGAGTTAGCTTGTTATCAAAATCAAGATAATCTGCACGCACCATGTAATGATAAATCAATGTTGCTTCACTTGGTGTAATTGTTCTAACTTCTGTACCATCATGAACAGTTTTACCAACAAAATAATCAACACTTACAGCAGTAACTTTATCAACTAATGTTGATACAATTTCTTTCTGTAATTCAGTTGCAAAATCGTTGTAACTATCACTGGCAATAACTGTCAAAACATTTACTTTATGAATATCAGGGCCTAAAGCCTGTAAGTCCTGGCGTACAAGATTGTTATTTACGCTTAATCGGAGGCCACGACCAATTTCCTGCCGTTTAGTTGTTGTATTATCAGAATGCTTTAATGTACAAATCTGGAATACATTTGGATTATCCCAACCTTCGCGCAAAGCAGAGTGAGAGAAAATAAATCGTGTCTTACTTTCAAAAGACATTAAATAGCGTTTATTTTTGATGATTTCATCATATGCTGACATATCATCTTCACTTTCTTTTTCTTTACTGTTTTTAATATGGCCGCTTTTTTTATCAATACTGAAATAACCACGGTGAGCTTTTGAAGGATCAGAACACATCTCGTCTAAATATTTTGTATACTCATCAGAATCAAAAAGTTCTCTTTGTTCAGAAAGTACTTCAGCATATTCTTCTTCGAACATCTGTCCATATTCACCTAGTAATTCATTACCATCATCATCGTATTGTCTATATTTTGCAACTTCATCAATAAAGAATAATGAAAGTGTTTTTATACCGCGTTCAAAGTTCTGTCTTTCTTTTTCAAAGTGAGATTTGATGGTTTCATGAATCTGAACTCTGCGTAAATCCTGTTCGCTTACATCTCCTTGAAGCTGATTAATATACAACTCTTTACCATTCAAGAAAGTTACTTTTCCAGTAAAAGAATCTACATCTGTTATTGTATATCCCTTGTACTGTTCCATTTCTCCAGAAAGAGCGAATAAATCATTTTTGTTTTTTGAATCAAGCAACATGTAAACTCTTTTTGGTGTTGAACTTGTTTTCTGTCGCTGTTCTAATTCTATTCTAGCTTTTGGACCTTCAGAGGTAACAATTACATCATTCAAATATAAATATGCATCAATACCTTTAAGATTACTTACTTTGAATCCTTTTACTTCAATTTTCTTAACAAGTTTTTCATTATATGCATCCAAAGCATCCAGTTTATATACAAGGTTATGCTGTTTAGCATGTGTTGCAGAATAGTTAAGAATAAATAAAGGCTTAAACTTTTTAAGTGCATTCTGAGTTTTGTCGCCACCCATTTTCTGAGGTTCATCCATAATGATAATTGGTCTGTTAGCGGCTATAACATCAATAGGTCTACGGCTGGCAAATTCATCACGTTTTGAATAAATAATACGAGCTTCTTTACTTGTTCCATCTTCTTTCAATGAAGCATTAAAGGCCTGTGTATTAATAATCATTACATTAATATTTGCATCACTAGAAAAGCTATCCAGTTGTGTAAGATTAGAAGAAGAATAAATAAAACAACGAGCTTTCTTTTTATATTCTTCCTGAAAATAATCTACAGTGTCCTGAATACTTGCATAAACACCTTCACGAATAGCAATGGAAGGAACAACAATAATAAATTTCGTCCATCCATATACTTTATTTAATTCGAACATTGTTTTTGTATAAACAAATGTTTTACCAGTACCAGTTTCCATTTCAACATCAAGACTACAGTGACCTAAATCTGTTTCTTTATAATCTGAATGAGAAATATTATTAGAATCCTGAACTGTATGGATATTTGTAAATAATGTTTTGGAATCCAATGCAATATCTGCATTGCTATAACCGGTATCATCATCAAAGTCCAGAGCACCGGCATCTTTCTTACCTAAATCGCGAACATAAACATTTTTTTCTTGAGGAAGCTGTCCCTTAAATACATCTATAATAGATTGTACGGCTTCTTTCTGATATTTTAATTCCTTATATACGTATTTCATTAGAGAACCTTCCTTTTAGTATCTGGACTATATGTATTAAAAATCTGTTCAAAATTCATAGCAACGCTATCATCTGCGATGGAACTGTCTCTCATTACAAAGTAATAAGGTTTCATTTTTGCAATTTCTGTAATTGTAGAGTCCGTAACTTTGTCATCAAAACATGCAATAAGGAAATCACTTTCTACTGTATAAACTTTTTTTCCATCAATGGTAGCCATTTCAATTTTGCTATCCAATGGTACACCAAGTTCAAGCATCACCTGGAATAATAAATCAAAAGAAGAACGATCTTCTTTTATATTATCTTCCAGCTTATCAAATAATCCTGGCTCATATTGATCTGGAGTATAGAAAACATCTTTCATATTTGTTGAGTCAAGTTTTAATACTCTAAAACCAAAGTCTATATTGCTGTTAGGATTTGTTTCTTTTAATTTCTTTGCAGCCAAACGAATTCTTTCTTTTCCAATTTCACACAAATTATGTGGATATTTTTTATTATCCAAATAATCAATTGCATTCTGAATAATTGGTCTATTGAATGAAGATGCAGTTTTTAAGGCTTCGTCTAAATCTTCAGGAAGTTGAACCATAATAAACTTTGTATTCGTTTTGCGGTCGATATTTAATCTCATAATTGATTCTGCAGTTGTAGCACTACCAGAAAAGAAATCTAAAACTGTAGCATTTTCCAATTTTAGGAATGATGCAAGTTTTTGAATCAATTCATAAGGCTTTGGATAACTGAAACATTCAGAACCAAATAAATCTGCTAAATAACCTTCAGCACCTCGTGTTGTATTACAATCATCAATAATATTATTTGGAATAACTTCAATTGTTGCACCAGGGCGAATTTTACTTCTTGGAACACCATCATAAGCAGGAGCTTTTCCAAATGAAACATCTCCATTTGCAATAAGTTGATCCATTTCTTCTTTACTAATCATCCATTGTCGAGTCCATTCAACACCACTAGGAGATTTAATAGTGTAATATTTGTCACTGTTTGGATTAGAACGTTCTTCATTAAAAGAAAGACTACCACTAAACCATGGGCCTTTAGGATCATTATCAGGATTTTTAAATTCGTAATCACAAACCTTATTTTCTATCCAAGGTTCTAATGCTGTTTTATTTTTTGCATACGCAACTACATATTGTTGCAGAGTTCTAGACCAAGAATCTTTTTTGCCTTTACCATGCAACCACATAAATGTATTAATGTAATTCTTTTCATTAAAAATATCGTTACAGGCTTTTTTAAGATTTTCAATTTCACCTTCATCAATGCTGATAAAAATAACACCATCATCTGTAAGAAGGTTTCTTGCAAGTTTGATTCTAGGATAAATCATATTAAGCCAATCTGTATGAAAACGCCCATTTGTTTCAGCATTCTGAACAAGCTTATTTCCTTTTTTATCAATCTGGCTACTTAATGCTAAGTATTCTTCATTATCCTGAGCATAATCATCATTATAAATAAAGTCACTTCCAGTATTATATGGAGGATCAATATAAATCATTTTGATTTTATTTAAATAAGTTTCCTGCAGTACTTTTAATACTTCAAGATTATCACCTTCAATATAAAGATTATCAGAATCAAAATCACCATCTTTTCCATTACGATTAACACTTTCGTTTTCATAAGGTCGGAGTGTAGCTGTTGTTGGAGCATTTGTAAGTTGTATAGCCTGATTTTTTCCCGGCCATATAAACTGGTAGCGTTCTTCTCGACCTTCAACAACCTTTGCATTTATTTCCTGCATTAAAATATCTTTATCAATTGTTCTAACTACATTTCCATTTATATCAATAGATTCACTGACTGCATTTGGAAATAATTCAGCTAGCTTGTTATAATTTTCATCAGCTTTTATTGCTGTATGCATATTCATTTTATCCATTTTTAGAGTACCTTTCGTTTTGTGTCTGGACTGTATGTTTTAAAAATCTGTTCAAAGTTAGCAATAACACTATCTCCTGCAGCAGAACTGTCTCGCATTACAAAGAAATATGGTTGTGTTTTTGCGATTGCTGTAATAACTTCTTCAGTTACATCTGAATCAAAACAAGCTGCAAGGAAGTTATCTGCAACATTGTAGATTTTCTTTCCTGCAATTGATGTTTCTTCGATTTTACTTGATAGAGGAACTCCTAAATCAATCATTACCTGGAAAAGTAAATCTTCTTGAGTTCTATCAGATTTGATATTATCAATCATACCGTCCAAACTAGCTTGAGTTATTTCTGCTGGATTGTAATAGATGTCTTTCATATTTGTTGAATCCAGTTTAAGAACTCTGAAACCAAAATCTTGATCTTGTGTAGTAAGTGGATTTTCTTCCTTGATTTTTTTACCAGCTCTGCGAATACGTTCTTTTCCTATTTCACAGATATTTTTATATCCAGCTTTATATGCTTCGGATTTTTGGTCTGTAATTTCTGGTAACTGAACCATTATGAATTTTCTTATACCTTCATCTTCAGCATTGAGTTGCATCAAAGCATGCGCAGTTGTAGCGCTACCTGAGAAAAAATCTAATACATAAGAATCTTTATTTGTATAAAGTTGTAAACATCTTTTTATTAATTCAACTGATTTTGGGTAATCAAAGTAATCATGTCCGTCAAAAAGATCTTTTAATTTTTTGGTTGCATCTTGTGAATGTCCCACTTCTGTATACTTCCAAATTGTCATTGGCGTTAAACCTTGTTTTACTTCAGAAAGAAATCTTTTTACACGAGGTACATTATTTCCGTCTGCACCGAACCAAATTCGATTGTCAGCAATCATTTCCTTAAATCTTTCTTCAGTATATAACCAACAACGCCCACTAGGGGGGAGAAGCTTTCTTCCAGATGGTAAAGTCAATTCATATACTTTCGCAGGTATAGCAGGTCCAACCGTAGCATTATCACTTTGCCAAACACCTCTTGGGTCATTATCAGGATTCGAATATCTAGAATCAGATTCTTCACCTCTTGGTAATCCATTACAAATAGTGTTATCTATATTTTTTGAATAACAAATTAAATAATCATGACTATTAGAAAAGTGTTTTTTAAGATTTATAGGTGCAAAAGCTCTTTCCCAAATTACTTGTGCTATAAAATTTTTTTCCCCGAATATTTCATCACATATTTTTTTTATATTTTCTTGTTCACCATCATCAATTGAAATAAAAATTACACCATCATCTGTTAGTAAATTTTTAGCTAATTTTAATCTTGGATAAATCATATTTAACCAATCTGTATGAAAACGACCGTTACTTTCTGTATTTTGTACTAGCTTATTTCCATCTTTATCAAATTGACCGCTTTTTTCTAAATATGAATCAATATCTTCTGCAAAATCATCAGAATATACAAAATCGTTACCTGTGTTATAAGGTGGATCAATATAAATCATTTTGATTTTTCCAAGATATGTTTCCTGTAGTAATTTCAAAACATCAAGATTATCACCTTCAATGTAAAGGTTTTCACTATCAAATCCGCCTGGAGTTCCATCTTTTCCAACACTTTCTTCTCTACAAGGTCGTAGTGTTTCACTTATTGGACTATTAGCTAAAAGAATTGCATTACGTTTTTCAGGCCATGTAAACTGATATCTTTCTTCTTTTCCAGTTACTATATAATCAGCTAATTCCTGCTTTAAAATATCAAAATCAATAGCTTGTTTTACATTACCGTTTTCGTCTTCAACCTCAGTCAAAGTATTAGGAAACAGTTCAGCTATTTTCTTAATATTTCCCTGTACAAAGTTAGGACTGTGCATCTGTAATTTTTCTTCTGTCATTTATATATTCTCCAATTCTTTTATTATAGTATCTATTTCTTCTTTTATTTTTTTTACATTTTGTACCAATTCAAATTTTTGTCTTGGCTGAACTTCAGTTCTTGCTTTTTTTTCTGCAGCAATAAGTTTTCTTTCTAATTCATGCAATCTAGTTTGCAATTCAATAGAAGATTTTAATTCTTCGGTATTTTGTTTTCTTTCAGATAATCCAGATATTTCAGAAATAAGGTTATTCCAAACAGATTCAATGTCTAACCCTAAAAGGGTAATAGATTTTTCTACCAGAGAGATCCAAGGTGTATGTAAATAAACTGATTCAAAATGAACAGCTAATTGAATTGCTTCCTCATATTGAAGTACAAATATTAAATTTTGAGGAATCAATTTTGCAATTCGTTCTATATTTTTTGAATCATAGTCTTTTGTTTTTAATGAAACATTTAGTACATAAAAACTTTTAATATTTTCTCCTTCTTTCATTCCAGGAATAGTTCTTGTACTTATTTCATTTACTATATCAATACGACTTATATCATCATCAAATGCAGTTTGCTGGGCATTAGTAAGCTGGAACTTTTTATAAATTTGAGACTTTGGTAACTGTTTATGTAATTCCGTTGCTTCCGGTAAATTAAGCATTCTGTTCCTCTTTAATAACCAAGAAACAAATCAATTCAAAATCATCAAGACCTTTTATCTGTCCATGTTTAAAATCAACTGTTTCACCACTTAAGAAAGAATCCATATCACTTTCATCTTTTACTTCAATAATTGAAGATATTGCATCTCCCAATAGTGCATTGAATGTTTTCATATTGCGGCCATCTTTAGTCTCAATATTGAATTTTCGATAAACCTCTGGAATTGGTTCATCATGACCTTTGCACATATATCTCATTTTATCCAACATATTTTTAGGATTTAAATGATTACAAATTACGCTTCCGTTTTCACTAATATAAACCATGTAGAAAGGATGAAGTCTGTTTTGATTATCTATATTCACACTGTTATTTCTATTTTTAAGTACATAAATAACACCAGGCGGACAATCTTCCGCAGATTTTGTAACTGCATGTAAACCAAAAGGAGTGTTATCTAAATCACCATGTTCTTTTACATATTCCAAAAGATCCAGACGGAATTCATTAAGACCTAAATCCATGATACTAACACCGCTGGACATGTCTTCAATATCAACAACTTCTTCTTTTAATTTCTGCAATTGAGCTTTACGATATTCCAAGTCCTTTTGTTCTTCTTCCAGAAGGTTGTCATCAGCTGTAGCTGTCATATCAACAATTTTCATTCTAGTTTCAACACGAGACTTAAGATTGATATATTCATCAAGAGTAAGGTCTGGCCAGAAGTTCACAAGCTGAATCACAGAGTTTTTACTACCAATACGATCTATTCGACCAAAGCGCTGAATAATACGAACAGGATTCCAGTGAATATCATAATTAATTAAATAATCACAATCCTGTAAGTTCTGACCTTCTGAAATACAATCAGTAGCAATAAGAATATCAATACTTCTGTCATCATCTGGATAAATTACATTCTTATCCTTAGATAATGGAGAAAAGTAAGTAAGAACCGCATTTAAATCACATCTGAAACCTTTTAATGTACTTTTACCTTCGCTGGTTCCACTAATCATAGCAGTATTTAAATTATATCTGCCAAGCATGAACTTACTTACATTATCAAACAAATAATCTGCTGTATCAGCAAATGCAGAGAACACAATAACTTTTTTATTCTGTTCATTTATTGGATGCTCAATTTTATTACAGATTATTTCTAAAAGCTTTTTGAGTTTTGTATCTTTATCAGGAGTAATATCTTCAATAAGTGATTCCAACCCAGAGAGTACAGAAACATCAGCTTTTAAGTCCTTTAACCATGTTTTGTAATCCATGTCGTTTAAATCAATTTTAACTTTCTTTCCAATTGAAAATGCATCTGTTGTATTCTGATCATCATCGTCATAATCAGATTCAAAAGAAACATCTTTAATATCAATGTTTGGATTATTTTTATTTAAATCAAATTCTTCTACTATCTTTATAGTTTCAGTTATATAGTATTTTACACGCTGAAGAGTAAGTCTGAATGAATAAACTGAACTTTCCAAACGTTTGAGCAGGTTTATAGCCATTAATCTACGAACACCAAGTTCTCGTCCCATCTGGTCAAAACCACCAAGTCCAGTATCTTCATTTACACTTAAATCATATTTATCACGTTTACTTGGATGAATAAACAGTGACGGTACATATACAGTAAGTTTTAATCTATCTAATTCTTCAAAGATAATATTATAAGTAGCTTCGCTGTCTGAATCTGTAAGAGGAGTCTGAATAGAAATTGGATGCAGTCGTTTAGGAAATGTTCCAATATCTTTTGTATCGTAATACTTCTGAATATGTTTTCTTGAACGAGCAATAGTAACGCTATCCAGAACTTCAAAGAAATCAAAACTCAACATACTTAAAAGAGTCTCTGTTGTACGTTCTTCTGCAGGAAATTTACTCCATTTATTAAAAGCTGTTTGAGCAGCACGGAAAATATCATCAATTGAGCCTTTTGTTTTTAATTGCTCATCAATATTTTCACTTACACCTTCATAAGCAAGAGCAAGCTGATTTTTAAGGTCAATAAATTTGTTATTTACAGGAGTAGCTGAAAGCATTAAAACTTTAGTTTTTATTCCTTGCTTAATAACATTGTTCATTAATTGGATATAACGGTTTTCCTTTGTATTAGAATGAGTACCAATACCATTACGGAAGTTATGAGATTCATCAATAACAACTAAATCGTAATTTCCCCAATTTATGTAGGCAAGATCATTTCCATTAGACATACCATGAGTTCTATTCAAATCTGTATGAAATAAAACATCATATCTAAGTCTATCTTCTGCAATTGGATTATTCTTGTAATTGTTTTTATATATGTTCCAGTTATTTGCCAGCTTTTTTGGACAAAGAACTAGAACACGATTATTACGACTTTCATAGTATTTAATAACAGAAAGAGCGGTAAAAGTTTTACCAAGACCAACACTGTCTGCAAGAATACAACCATTATATTTTTCAAGCTTATTTATAACTGCCAAACATGCATCCTGTTGGAAATTATAAAGTTTGCTCCAGATCTTACTTTTCTTAAAACCTGTAGCTTCCTTTGGAAGAACATCTTCGCTGATATCATCAAGAAATTCCTTAAAGATATTATAAAGAGTTATAAAATAAATAAATTCAGGCGCATTTTCATTATAAGCAGATGTAATGTTTTCAATAACTTGTTCAGTTACATCCTGCATCATTTCTTTATTTTCCCAAAACTGATTAAAGAGTTGAAGGAATCCAGCACTCATTGGAGCCTTTAGTTTTGTAATTGCAAAAGCAGCATTGTTTCCTTTTTCAACACCAAGCTCTACAGCAGTAAACTCTTTTACAGGACTATAATTTGTTTCATCAACATTCATAAAACATGGCATAGTCTGTTGTGTGGAATTAGATTTAAATGTTGCTTTTTGTCTAATCCATTCAGCACATTCTCGTGCAATTGCTTTCTGATTTAATTCATTGCGAAGTTTTACTTCAAACTCTGTTCCATACAGACTTCTTTCACGATTAAGTCGAGGTATATAGAATTCACGTTTTTCTTTTTTTGCTTTATCAGTTACGAATGTTGGTGAAGTGAAAATAAATTGGAGTTCATCAATATTTTTTAATTCAGATTGTAGTTCCTGATATGCATAGATAGAAAAACATGCTGCTGCAATTGAAATTTTACTACCAAGCTTTATTTCAGACTTTAAACTTTGGCTTAGAGTTTTATTGACATTATCAATAAATTCAGGAGTTGTAATTTCCATAATTTAGACTTCCTCCTGAACTTCATTAATTACACAAATATCACCAACATCGCAATTTAAGGCTTTACAAACTTTTTGAATACTTTCCATAGAGACATAATCGCCTTTATTAAGTTTAGCTAAAATGTTTGTTGAAATACCTGCCAGAGGAATTAAATCCGTTTTCTTCTTGATATCTTTGTCAATCATAAGTTTCCAAAGTTTTTTGTAGTCTACTTTTCCATCCATATATTATGCTATCCTAATTTTAGTATAGCATAAAATTTACTTATGTTGAATAAAAAATATCACGACTTATCAATAATTTTTAATATTAGATATTATGTAAAAATTTTGTAATATGCGACCAGTGTTTGCTAAGTTGATGTTTAATACCAGGATTATCCATAATTCGAGCAGCTTTATTTACATAAGTTATAAAATTGCAGTGCTTAAAATCCTGACTTTTTAGTTTATGATTTTTGTTAAATCTGATTCTTGCTGATTCACCTAAATGAGAATAGGAACGATAAAATCTTTTCAAACCTAAAAGTCTACCTTTGTCTTTTTTAATATCTCTTAGCAAATATAGTCTATTATCTAATTTGCGATAAAACTTATTTAAAGAAGCATCCTTTATTAAGATTTTATTTCCGTTATACGAAAATCCCAAATATTCTATAATTTTTCTTGTATCTTCAGATTCTCCTTTTGTAAGATAGACCTCTTGAATTTTACCATTACAAATATGGAAACGTCGAGTTTTCTTTGGTGATACTGAAATTTGAACTTTTGAACGTTCTGTTTCGAAAAGTGAACAAAGATTTTCTTTTTCAGTAATTGGAACAACAATGATAATATCATCAGAATATCTTCGATAGAATCCATTTACGCAATTCACATAGTCAGACATTCTTTTATCAAAATCAATCATGTAGACATTTGCAAAAACAGCACTTATAGAAGTTCCTTGAGGTATACCGATTTTTGATTTATCAATATTCTTATCATCAGTTTCTATAATTTCACTATATTTATGTAACTTCGTAGATTTAAGTTGCTTCATTTCTGAGTGAGTTAGTAGTATTTTTGGACGAGTTTTTTCATTACGAAATTCATTCTTTGTAACTTTTTTATATTCAGCAAGTTCATCTAAATCAAAATAAGTAGCTTTTATTAAACTTTTATATACAGCGTACCAATCTGGTTCCAATCCATCAGGAGTATTGAGAACTTTCTTCAGATTATTTTTTAATAGTGAATGATTAAGAGAGTCAAAGAAACTATGAAAATCTGTTACAAAAACAAATGCATCATCCTGTTTCTTCAAAAATGAAAAAGCTTCTTTTGCAAAATCAATATTACATTTTCCATCAAGAGATCTGTAAGCAGTTGCCACCTGTGAAAATCCATTCTTTGCTAAATAGGATTCGTATTTTTGAGATAGTTGTTGCGCATACCATTGGTAAATATAACTATCTGTATGAGATGAGTAGAAAATATGTCTTTCTTTAAACGTAAATCTTTTATGACATCCAGTTCGGCGTTTTACTCTCATAAGAACATGAATTAGTGGAAGAAAACCATGTGAAGCTACCCAATCTGGATTTGTTATTAAGCTATCTAATTGTTCGGATTTTTTGTGTTTATCTAAATGTGCATATGATTTTGATTGAAATTTAAATTCTTTTTTCATAATAAAAAATAGCACACGCAGGTTGGATTCGCAGTCATCCTTATGATTAAACATTAAACCCGCATGTATTGAACAGCCTATCTCGAGAACTTCGGCTACTGCGTCTTAAAATACACTAAAATGTATAATAAGGAGGATACAATGAATCAATTCAACAAAGTCGAAATAATTAACTGCATCATAACTTTGATTTCTGTCTTCTTGACAGGACTGTCAAAGTTAATCCTTGTCCTCTTTCCCTAATCGGAAGAGCAATTTAAATATAATAAAATCTTTTTGTATAAACAAGAAAATTCGTCGTTTCTTGAAATTATTTACAAATCTTCCAAAATATCACCATCTTCACCAACATAAAATGTATCTGCTGGGTTTGATTCATATGGATCTGGATGAGAGAAACTTGAATAATCAGAATCTTCTATATTTTCTTCCATCATTTCATGGAACATAATTTCATCTTCTATATCATCGTAATCATAATAAACAGGACCATAATGTTTTAATTCTTCATTTGTCTTTTTTGAGAGGCAGATTATCAGTATAATAAAGCCAATAAATAGCAAGAATATAAATCCCATAGATAACTCCTGATAAACAGTGTATCACATAGGGTGTGTCAAAGAACGACACTGTAAAAATTTTTCTCGCTCACAAAGTGATTTTTATATAGATTTTCTGTTTTTCAACTTTTTCCAGTTCAATAATTTCTGTGGTTTCTGTTTCTTTAAGCAAATTCTGAATTGATTCTACATAACGCCAGAAGATTATTTCCTTGTTGTTGATGTAGTTTTCTAGTTTAATTTCAAAGCTTACTTCATAAACTGTGTTTTCTATTATGCGGTCTTTTTCACTGTATGTAGCTGTTTCTGTTGAGAATGTAAAATATGGTAATTGTGTTGATTTAGAAGACAGGTCTTTATTTGCAAAATTTTTAAGGATTAGTCCATCGTTATGTTCTTCATTGGTTTTGTTGATATAATCAGGTAGTTTGTTTATGAATAAATCTGTTAGCTGGTTGTATACTGTTTCAAAGCTTTTCATTTAGAGCCTCTTTCTTTTATATGTTTCAAGGTTCTGTTTTATATAATCAGGTAGTTTTTCTGATTCAGTTTCCTCTATATTAATAGACTTATTAAGCTGATTTTTCTTATATAAAAAGATTCTTATAAGTGCTTCTTTTAATTCTTCCGGGAATGTTTCTTTTATATATCCTGCTTTGTAGTTTACAAATACAACATGTCTTTCAAGTCTTGGATTTATAAAGAGGATTGTATTTGTCATTTCATCTATCACCGCATGTTCAATTTTTTCTTTTGTGTTCATATCTACAATACTGATTATTTCTATGATGTTTATCTGTTCTGTAATTATTTTATAATCTGTTACTGTATGCAGTTCAGTATAATTTCGTTCTTCAAGTTCAAAGTTCAGAATCTTTTTTAATGTGTTATAGCTTGAAGTCAGTAACATTCTGTCAGTGTTTTCATCTTCTGCATTTAATGAAATATAGTTCTGTAATTCTTCATATGTAAAAAGCAATTAATTTTCCTCCGTATTGGAAAATGGGGCAAAGGTCATCATAACCTCCGTTCAGCCAGATTCAAGGCCAAGCCCTGTCGGGTCGTTCGTTCGCGTTGCTCACTACCAAGCCTTGATTCTGTCTTCACTTCGGTTAATCTTTTTTCGCCCCCGTTTCCAAAAGCAAAGTGTTTTTAAACTTTTCTTTTTAAGAACTTGTCTTTGCTGTTTTCAAGATAACTATGTTTGCGGCAACTCTGGTAACAAGGAAGCCGTCACGTTTTCTGAATCTCATAAAGCTTTCGCCATATTCAAGATTTTCTGTTGTATCGTCATAGCGTTTAATTTCAATGCCTTTTCTGTTGCCGTGTACGATTTTTTTAGGGTTCATAAAAATAGCAATCGGCTTGTCTGCTCCAAGTTCTGTGAGCTGTGGTAACAAAGTGCTTTCGTGTACTTCGTAGCCGTCAATTCTTCCTGGCATTGCATCGCCCGGTTTTCTCCAGATTGGGTTGCCGTTATCGTCCTTAATGTTTGCTACATAATTAAGAACTGTTTCGTTCATAAACCACATACAATGTTTTCTTTCTTCTGCAGATATCTTCAATTCAGCTTCGCGGAAATCAAGATAAGTAAGTTTACTTTCATCTGTAGATTTGATTGGAACAACTTTTGCTTTTTCTGCATTCATTGCACCTGTGAATGGGTCGGCTTTTGCGACTAAACACTGGCGGTCAAATTCTGTGGCGTAAGATTCCATCATGTCTTCCATAAACATTTTTCCAATGTCGATATAAGCATCTTCATCAAATTCATCATACCAGGAAACATAACCAGCAAGTGTATAAGCTTTAAGTTCTACTCTTGAAGGAACATTTCCTTTTGTAGCATCAATCTTCTGGCCATAGCTTGTAAGCCATTTCAATTCAACGCCGTCTCGGTCTCTTTCATTCAGGAACATAGAAGGACCTGTCATCAGTCTGTTTGTTACCAATGGCATCATTACAGATTTCTTTGCAGCTTCTTCCATAATTACAGTTTCATAAATCGGATTTATGAGATACTGGTCATTTGTTGCAAGGTTTCCTACAGGTTCTCCAAGTGCGGCTTTAGATGCAACAAAACCTTTGTCAGCCTGCCAGACAAAATCCTTTGGATTGTTCCATTTTTCATTTCTAAGATTAGGACAGAATTTCAATTCGCCTAAAGTCTTGTGGTCTTTGTTCCAGGCAGCGACTAAAGCTTTTCCAAGATTGAACTGAATATCACGCATACTAAGCTGTGTTACTGTAGAAGCCTGATTTTTCATCATTGTGCGGAAGTCTTTAATTGCATCCCGCATATTCTGAAGCTCTGTTGTTGTTGCTGTTTCCTGTTCCAAAGCAGCTTTAAGGATGCCGTCAAGAATTGCATCCCGTTCATCAAAATACTTTCTGAACTGTTCTTCACTTGCGGCGGCTGTTGGGAACTGTGCTTTCATGTTGACCAATTGCTGCTGCAATCCTAAAATAACTTGATTCAAATTAAACCTCCCAAGGTCTTTGAATTAGGCGGTAAGCTCTGGGGTCCAATCCGGCTTGCCGTTTTTTTTGCACTGTTAAGCCCGTGCCAAGCCCAATAACATTTTTTCATAGAAAGTTGGTTCAGAATCTTGAATCACTCTTTCTATGGTTAAGGTTTTGTTTGGCACGCTGAGTGCAAACGGATTTGCGGGAACACAGCAAATTGAAAATTCCAGAAGTTCCTGTTTTCTGTAAATCAAATCACATTCGCGGTTTTGACCTTCCACAAATTCAACTTCATCAACACGGAACCCAACTGAGCCGCATCTAAGAACACCAGCTTTTACACGCTGTCCAATGCTCCAGCCGAACTCGTCATATTCCCTGTCATTAAAACGAATGTCACCTTCAAGAACTGTGTCTGTTTTTAGGTTCTCTGCATATCCTATAGCCGGAATCGAATAATCGTGACTCCAGAGGATTACAGGATTTGAAAGATAGTTTTTTAAATTCCATTCGGATGGATCAATTTTTTCAAAGTCTCTGTCTGTGTCAAAAGTAGACATAATCCAGTGAAAAGAATCTTTCTGCATATCAACGCTTTTGAACATTTCCACCATAGGGTCAACTTTTCCAGAATGTGTATTTTCTTTCAGAAACTTCATCAAAGAAACAGGATTTTTTCCAAGTTCTTTGTTTTCGATACCATCAACTTTTATAATCACGCTTTTATCTCCTTATAGCTCCTTTAAATATTTGTTTTTTAGCAATACATAATCATCAGGTTTTTTATAACCGATTTTCCGCTTTAGTCTGTGAATATGAGTATTTACAGCATTTGTGCTCATATCCATTTTGTCAGCTATTTCTTTATGGCTAAAACCTTGACCTAGCATTATTCCGATACGCATTTCTGCATCTGTTACTTCTGAAATACTTTTTCTTTCAGTCAGATTTTCCAAATCCCGCAGGCTGTCTTCCACAATTTTTGGATAAGTATCAATCTCATTCAAAACCCGATAAAGACATTCATTCAAATAAGTTTTTGTTTCAATATTTGAAATAAGACCGTTTATTCCAATACTATGAAGTCTAAGTCCAAAGTATTTTGAACAGTTTCCAGTCTCTACAAAGTACATACGAATGTTTTCGTCTACTGCTTTAATTCTCAGAATCTGATAGGAAATCAGATATCCCAGGAAATACTTGTCAAAAATGATCACCATCTTTTCTGTATCAATTGATGCTTTAATCAAATCAGCTTCACCATGACAAATAAGAACTCTGTCACGAGGTAACTTATTTTCCAAAGCGGAAACCATAATCTCCCTTACATATTCATCACAACAAGCAATTAGTATTCTTTTTACCATTATTAAATTTCTCCAGTATCAGTTTTTGAACTGACAGGAATCAATGAAGATTGTCTATACCAGATATCCCCCCAAGTTTTTTCTTCTTGCCCTCTGGCTCTTAAAACATCATTAATTGTTTTAAGACCTGCATTTATTTCAGCAATATCACGATTGCTTTGTGCATCTTCGCTTTCCTGCAATTCAGGAATGGATTCAAGATTAAAAACACCTTTTTCAGATAGTTTAAATCTTCTAAAAAACTGCACTTCAAGAACTTGTTCAAAGTTCTGTAGAAGCGGAATCAATGTAAAGTTCCAGAATGCTCGATGCTGGCTGTCAGTATCGGTTCCACTTAAAGAACTTTTTGAATCCTGAATATTCGCAACTCGTGGCGGTATTCCATATTTTGCAAGCAACGTATACAGGTTCCACTTTTTCATGTCATAAAGTTTCAGAGTATCAGGACTGAAAGTCAGCTGCTGGTATTCTGTTCCTTTTCCCAAAACGGCAACACGGCTTTTGTTATTGTGTCCGTATTTTTTATCCCAGGTTCTTGCAAGCATTTCTGCTTCTGCCTCTGTAAGTACCTGGTCAGTTTTCAGTAATCCTTTAGGAATGCCACCTTCTTTTAATAATCCGGTGTTCTGTTTAGCAGCGAGCAAATCCTGCTCAACTTCTAATCCCAAGCTGATCAGAGGACTAATGCCTCTGTATTCATTCCATGGATTCCAGTCCTTGAAATGTATTAACTCATCAGGAAGAATTACGAGCGGTCTTCCGTTTTCATATCCTGTATAAATCCACTTAGTAATTTTTCCGTTATCAACGACATGCTGCATCTTTCTTGGATTAAGAACAAAGATCTCTTTAGGAACACCGCAAATATAATCTTCACCAAACCACCAGAATGCTTCACCGTCCAAACTCCACCATGCACAGGTCTGCTTCCACAAATCATATTTGCTGGTATAGCTGTTAGGTAACTGAAATAATCTTGCAGCTTTTGAATCAGTAACAGTTTTGCCATCTTTTCTTATTTCAAAATTTGCTCTGGCAATATTTCTTGTAAGAATATCAATACAAACTGAAACCCACGCATGCTGCAGATAAGGATCAGTGCAGGCCTTTTTCTCCATGGAATCAAAATCATCAGCAACATCATTGTTATTAATTTCTGTAAAGCTTCGTGGTGTTTTAGTGCCGTGATTTTTTCCTTTAGAAAATAAAGACGAAAGCTTCATCAAAACTCCTGACATTTTTATATCTGATATCAAAAGACATCAGCCCATAACCACGCCATTTGTAACAGAACTGAATATTCCGTAACGCATAGCGTCCATATAATGGTCATTTACTTTTACAATCTGGTTATTCTCATCTCTCATGTAATCCCAGATTTCTCCAAGAACGCCTGTACATTTTCTGTAAACAAAAAACTTACCGCGTTCCATTAGTGCGCAGATGTAATCAATTCCTGCATCCACGCTGTTATTTGCTTTAACTCCTCCTGGTACTTCCTGAATACGTTCACCGCCGGCAGGGTCGCAGAAAGTAACAAAGCTTTCTTTGTACCAGCCTTTAGCGGTCTGGTTTTCAACACTGGTTCGTGTTGTTATGTTGAATCCGCCATAATCGGCGATAACATAAACGCAATCGTCAAGCCATCCGATTTTCACAGCTGCAATGTGCAGGCCAAAGTCCTGACCGCCTGTGATTCTGTCAAATTTTTCAGGAAGTTCATCAACTATCATTGATTCGTCAAAACGTTCATAGACGCTTCCTTCCGGCTTTACCCATAAACCGTCCCTGAATCGTGCCTTTTGTTTTTCAGGCATGTTGTCCAGAATGTCGCTTATATAATCGGCATCCAGATTTTCCGCATTGTCGGCTGGATTCAGAACTGCACTTGCGTACAGTTCAGGCTTGTTCAAAGCTTCATCCGTTCTAGGTTCTATCTTTCTGATAAAAACCTTGTAAGCCCAATGCATAGGGGAACAAGGGTTGCAGTCGTAAAAAAACTTATTCTTGCAGCCTTCAACTTTCATAGCCAGACGGCTGTAAGCTGTGGTAATTGCAGAATAAGAAATCTGACTCACTTCGTTAAAGTAAATAGTTACATATTCGTGACCGAGAATCTTATCAACCTGTTCACGGTCTCCAAGTCCACCAATCCATATTTCCGATTTATTCCACAAGGTAATAACACCGTCGTGTACATTCGGATGGTAATGCTTGGTTCCTATTGTTTTATTCAACCAAGGAATTAAGGTCTCATGCAAAACAGAACTTCTTGCATCCTTTGCACGGTAGCGGCAAATCAAATGGCGGCTACCAGAATAAGCAATAGCTCTGTATATTATCGCCATGACAAGAACTGTAGTTTTACCTGAACGGCTGCCGCCAAAAAGTAAAACATGCTTTGCAGAAGATTTAAGAAGGTCTAAAGCTTTTTTCTGTACCTCAGTAGGTTTGAAAAGTTCAGTCGCAAGCATAGCTTGCGCCACCTCCATTTTTAATGTAGAAGCTAAAACAACCCGCTGTCGCAGCTTGTTTTTTAACGCTTCTTCAATTAAAGGAATCAAACGCCCTTAAAGCTATCTACAAAGTTTATGCTCAATTCTCCCTGCACAGGTTTTGTAGTTTCTTTGTCTGCACCTGTAATAAAAGAATCAAGCTTTGCAGAACGTTCAAGAAGATCCATAGCACCGTCAGCATCCAAGTCTTCTGGTTTCAATGTCTTAATTCTCTGAGCAACAAGGCCGTCAAAATCATTAAGCATTTCCATCTGTCGCTTCTTGCGTTCAACACGTTCTGCAATAAGTTCTCGTTCCGTCTCTTTTGCAATGTATTCGTCATACAATGCAGCTCGTTCATTCCACCTGAATAAACGAGCGTAACGGCTCCAGGAGCCGTATTTCTTAGGGTCTATGTCGTGAAGCTCAAGACACGCCTTAATACTTCGCTTGTAACCCATATTCCTAAACATGCAGAAAGCCTTAAATGCTTTTGGACTCTCTTCTGACAAACGAGTTTCCCAGCATTTAAGCTCTGCAGGTTCAACACAATTGCCGGTTGGTATTTCAGCAATCTGTCCTCCCAAACTTTTTAACCTCCTGTGTAAGGCCGCTGGCGGCCGGTGTTCAATCGGAAAGCGTTAAGAAAATTGCGAAAGCAATTTTTAGCTTGTCCGACCTGTTATTTTTCAACAATCAATTTTTCATTTGAATAACGAACAAGATTTTCTCTGTCAGACTTCTGCAGTCTTACAGGTTTTCCATGATTCATGGTTACAGTTACAGAAAATTCTCCGAACTCCTTCTTTTCAAGGCATTCAGTAAAAAGCTCCTGAATCCTTCCAAGTACATCATCATTAGTTTTCAAAATCATCTTCGTTATCCTCAAAATCAATTCCGTGTTCTGGTAACTTTATATTCTGGCCAATCCAGTCATATAAATCCTGCTGTCTAAAAACAATTCGTTTTCCAATCTTCGCATAAGGCACACAGCCAGCTTTTACAAGGCCGTAAAGAAAATAAGTGCTTATAGTCAAATAACAGGCAGCTTCTTTAATGCTCATAATGCTTGGAAAATTAATTTGTCTTGGTTCTTTTTCAATTTCTGAATCTTTAGATTTTTCAGACATTAAAATACCTCTCAAACACCGCGTTAGTGGTAAGCTATGAGGGCTTAAATCTAAAGTTTGTGAATGCAACGCATGAACAAACTTTAGTAATAAAAATTACATGGATGTAATTTTTATTACGCTCCTTAAGTGCAATTTGGAAACTCTGGGCTGTTTCCAGTTTGCACCATAACTTTTTAATCTTGATTAAATAATAATGTGTAAATGTATTTCCCAATGGTTAATAAAACTTAACCTATGGGAAAGGTAAAAGGCAAAAAAAATTCATGGTATACCATGAATTAAGGTTGACAAACCTTAATTCAACGCAAGCTACGTTGCACTTGCTTGCGTTGTAAACAAAATAAAAAAGAGGTTATGCTTTATGAAAAAACAAAGATCAAAAAAATTAATTGCTATATTCACATTACAATTAATATTTATCGGTGTTGCATTTGGTGCAGCTGGCTATTTTACTTGCGCTAGTTGTCGTGGTAGCGGAAGTACAGTATGTGCTTCTTGTCATGGGACAGGTCGCTTCAACAACAAATCAACATGTGCAGCATGCAGTGGTACAGGTAGCAGAAGGTGTTCTTCTTGTGGTGGAAGTGGAAGAGTATTTAAATCATATTAAAATTAATTAATTTTTTTAATGGACTTCAAAAAATTTGAAGTCCATTTTTTTTATGCGACCATGTTCAGAATAGAACTTCGGCTCTGTAAGAAAATATCACGAATAGCGTCAAA
>CAMGTC010000005.1 GCA_946061765.1 uncultured Treponema sp. | reverse complement strand
AAAAATTCTGGACAATAAGGTTACAATAAAAATTGCAGTTACCCAGGAAGTTGTTACTCAGCTTGAATCATTAGCAGAAGAATTACTAAAGTAACCGACAATTCTCTTGTATTACAAAGCTAATACAAGAGAATATGGATTAAAGGAAATAAGAATAAAAATTTTTACGAGACTGTGAAAAGCTGGCCTGTAAACTGAGCTGCCATTACGCCTATATTTAAATTTTCTGCTTTTCTCGGAACAAGTTCCTCAAAAAAAAACGAACCTTCCGCACTTCCGTGTCAGAGTGCTCCATTCGTGAAAAGTTCCTCGCTTCGCTCAAAACTTCCACGAACGCCTTCGGTGGTGCTTCAATCTCTGGTGCGGAGTTTGAAAAAACTCGGTTAAAACAAAAGTATAAATGAATTCAACTTCGTAGACTTCTATTTAGAGAAACGTTCATCTATTATCTCTTTAGATACATTTAATTTATCAGCAATCTCTGTAATAATTTGATTATGTTTTTCAGAATCATCTTCATGATAGGAAAAAATTGTAGAATTATGATTATAATCAGTAATGAAATCATTATCTAAAATTTCTTCTTCATCTTCGTCAAAAATACGAATATTATCAATGGAGACAATACCTAAATCACTTTCATCTCCAAGAGATTTTATTAGTTCTACTCGAGAAATTTTTTTAGACATTAACAATATCTCCTAAATCAAGTTTTCTCATACAATGTTTTATAAAAACATTTATTTATTTCTTCGTAACATAGGAATTTCTTCATTATCAATAAATAATTTTGCAGAAGTTCCTCCAACTTTGGCAACAACAAATTTCTCTTCACCATCAAGAAAAACTTGAGCCCCAATATCTTCATCTGTTATACCTGTGAATGATGTTTTTGTAGAACCATATTCCACACCATTTATATCTAAATAGGCAGTAGAATTATCCATAAAAACTACTTCAATTGTATTTCCTTTATACAAAGTCGTATAATAATGAGTACAATAAGAAACACTTCCTTCTTTATTTCTTTTTCCAAACATTTATTTTCTCCTATTTTTCTATATAAATATATTCACCATCTACATCAGTAATATCTTCCAAATTTCCATTTCTAATTCTTGCTTCATCTGATGGATTAGAAAAGTGATATCCCTGCTTTTTAATATAAGAAAGAAGTTCATTTCTAGCTTGTTTTGAACTGTAAACGCCAGGAATTGTTTCTGTAAATTTGAATTCTCGATTATTGAGATCTCCTCCTACCTCCCATATTTCAAACATCCAAGAAAGAACACTAATTTGTGCTTTCGGTGTAGTAATATCTTGTTTACCCCAATCATTAAACATACTTATTTTCTCCTTTTTATTGATTATTTCCCAATTACTATCTTAATTTTCGGGATACATTCCTTAATTTTATTACAAAAGTGGAAAAGTGTCAATTTTTAAAAGTTAAGACAGGGATTTTTCCATAAAATAGACAGATGAACTTTTGGGAAACTGTAGATTCAGAATTAAAATATCAAAATAAAGAACGAAAAGATTTGGCAAATGCTGCTGGTTTTGATGTATCCAATATTGGAAAAGGAATTAAAAATGGTGGGGTTCCGCTGGCAGATACCGCAGTTCGCATTGCGCAATTTCTAAATGTTAGTGTTGAATATTTAGTATCTGGAGGAAAGTCTCTAGGCTCTGAAAAAAATACCGAATTATCAACTGATTTCCAAAAGTTTTTCTTTTACCGCAAACTAGTAAACAAGATTGATTCTCTACCTTCAAAAACAAAAAACGCTATTGTTGAAATGTTTGAAAAGATTTAACAAATCACTATAAACTTAATAATTTCAATAAATATTAAATAAATATTAAATGTCAGAAATAAAAGGAGCCATTTCTGAACAGAACCCCAAAACCGTCCTAAAAATTGGGGTTCAGTTCAAACTGAATGGGGATTACTGATGCTGGGATATGATTTCAAGCAGCTGATTCGATTAATGAACGCCTAAGAAAAAAAACAATATACGAAAATCTACAAAATTTATTTAACATAAAAAAGGCTGCCCTTTATTGAAAATATTTCAACTTTAAGGACAGCCCCTTTAACTTGAGTTTTTCACAAAACTCTATTTATTTACGTGTTCGTTTGCACGAACGTTTTGTAAATCCTCAGTTGTTGAAACAACTTGCGGTTTACAAAATTAAAGAAAAATTTTTTTTGTAAAATCAATTTTATGTTTAATTTTCAAAAAACTCGAATTTCGGGCTAATTCAATTATCTTACGCTATACAACAAATCGCCATAACTTGGGAATGGCCACAATTCTTTTGGTGTAATAACTTCAAGCTCATCTGCATAAGAACGCAATTCGCCCATAGCTGTAAATACTTTTTCGCGATAGAAGAAGGCTGTCTTTCCAGAATCACCCTTATCTGCAAGAACTTTTGCTTCATTTACAGCAGATTCAAGTTTACCTGTCTTTTCATAGATTGAACTTGTAAGAGCAGAAACTTTTTTGAGCATCTCTTCTTCATAAGTACAATCGCATATACCACAGGCCAATTTCTTTGCCCCAATTGTCTGAGCCAGTTTTGAAGCATATTTACTTGCACATGGAAGAATATTTTTCTTTGCCATTTCCAGCATAGTTTCGGCTTCAATGTTGATGATTTTTGAGTAGTTTTCATTATGAATTTCATAACGGCTTTCCAATTCAACTTTGCTATAAACTCCATATTTTTCAAAGAGTTTAACATTTTCTTCATCCATTGTATGAGCAAGTGCTTCTGGAGTTGAACGAAGATTTGAAAGTCCGCGTTTTTCAGCTTCTTTTACCCAAGAATCGTCATAACCGTTTCCATTAAAGATAATTCTCTTGTGTTCTTTAATTGTATCCAAAATCAACTGATGTAAATCTGCCTTAAAATCCTTTGATTTTTCCAATTTATCTGCAAATTCTCCCAAAACATCAGCCACGGCAGTGTTCAAGAATACGTTTGCACAGGCAATTGATTCATTTGAACCAAGCATACGGAACTCAAATTTATTTCCTGTAAAAGCAAATGGCGAAGTTCTGTTACGGTCTGTTGTATCCTTGTTGAATTCAGGTAAAACAGTTACACCAATCTGCATTTTTTCTTTTTCGTGCTTACCGTAAGGTTTTCCTTCCTCAAGACAAGCAAGAATTTCAGAAAGTTCATCACCAAGGAAGATAGAAATAATTGCTGGAGGTGCCTCGTTAGCTCCAAGTCTGTGGTCGTTTCCGGCAGATGCTACAGAAATACGGAGCAAGTTCTGGTATTTATCAACAGCCTTAATAATTGCAGCAAGGAAAATAAGGAACTGGGCATTACTAGCAGGAGTTGCACCAGGGTCCAAAAGATTTTTTCCAGTGTTAGTAGAAATTGACCAGTTATTATGTTTACCGCTTCCGTTTACCCCGGCAAATGGTTTTTCGTGGAGTAAACAAACCATTCCGTGACGAGCAGCAACTTTTTTCATAATTTCCATTGTAAGCTGGTTATGATCACATGCAATATTTGTTGTAGAGAAGATTGGTGCTAATTCATGCTGGGCAGGAGCAACTTCGTTATGTTCAGTTTTAGCAAGAATTCCCAGTTTCCAAAGTTCCTTGTTCAAATCTTTCATAAATTCCTGAACACGAGGTTTTATCATTCCAAAATAATGATCTTCAAGTTCCTGGCCTTTAGGAGCTTTTGCACCAAAAAGAGTACGTCCTGTATAAATCAAATCTTCACGCTTATCGTAAACCGATTTATCAACCAAAAAATATTCCTGTTCAGGACCAACAGTTGTTTTTACCTGGGTAACATCTTCATTTCCATCAAAAAGTTTTAAAACCCTTACAGCCTCTTTTGAAATTGCCTGCATAGAACGTAAAAGAGGGGTTTTTTTATCCAAAGCTTCTCCTGTATATGAACAGAAAGCAGTAGGAATACAAAGTGTACCATCTTTAATAAAAGCATAGGAAGTTGGATCCCAGGCAGTATAACCACGAGCTTCAAAAGTTGCACGAATACCACCACTTGGGAAAGAAGAAGCATCAGGTTCCCCCTGTACAAGTTCCTTTCCCGAAAATTCCATAATCACTTTACCGCCTGCTACAGGGCTAATAAAAGAATCATGTTTTTCTGCTGTAATTCCTGTAAGTGGCTGAAACCAATGTGTAAAATGTGTTGCACCTTTTTCTAAAGCCCAGTCCTTCATAGCATTTGCAACAATATTCGCTACAGCAGGATCCAATTTTTCGCCGCCTTCTACGGTCTTCATAAGTTGTTTAAATGTTTCTTTTGGCAAGCGGGTTTTCATTACACTTTCGTTAAAAACATTTTCTCCAAAAATTGAAGTTACCTCGTCCATTTTGACCTCCGTCTAAAAAAACAAAAGGCACCGCAATTTTAGACATTTTAAGTCCCAAATCACGACGCCTTTGCCAATTTGATTTATTATTTTATATGGGCACCCTGTGCGTTACACGCCCAGTCGCTACGTCCGCCCTTCGCTAGCCGCTCATTCCTCCGCTTACGCTCCGGAACTTCGGGGCTACCATCGCTGGTGCAAAAAAAAAGCCGCAAGTAGATTAAAATACCTGCGACTTCATTGCCAACAACTTTTTTATATACTTTCAGCATTTTTTTGTCAAGCAAATATTTTTTTTGTAAGATAAAAATTATTTCATTGGCAAATAAAATAACTTTTCTACAATAAAAAGCCTTAAAGAGCAGAAGCAAAAAATTCAAGTTATTGACAGTCAAAAAGTATTTTATTAATATTTTTCTAATAACGACAAAGAGGTCGTAGATAATGATTCTAACAGCAGAGTCACTGTCTACGACCTCTTTTTTTTTCAATAATTTTATGGAGGTTTTTATGTGTGGATTTGTAGGAGCGTTTGATTTACGAAATAATTCTCAACCAATTGATGAAGTTTTAAAGGAAACCTTAAGAAATCAAGTATTGGAAATGAGTAAAAAAATCCGTCATAGAGGTCCAGATTGGACAGGCGTTTACACAGGAGATAATGCAATTTTAAGCCACGAAAGACTTGCAATTGTAGATCCACTTTCGGGAAAACAACCTCTTATAAGTGACGATGGAACAATCATACTTGCAGCAAATGGAGAAATTTATAATCACAAAATCCTTAGAGAAGAATTTAAAAAAAGCTATAAGTTTCAAACCGGAAGCGACTGCGAAGTAATTATACCTCTTTACAAAGAATGTATTGCAAGTGGTGGTGACTTTTCTGCCATGATAGAAAGACTTTCAGGAATTTTTGCCTTTGCTCTTTACGACAGCAAAAGAGACTGTTACCTTATTGCCCGCGACGAAATTGGTGTAATTCCACTTTATCAGGGCTGGGATAAATCTGGACGCTATTATGTAGCAAGTGAATTAAAAGCTTTGGAAGGAGAATGTGTAACAATTGAAGAATTTCCAAACGGTTCTTATTTATATTCAGGCAAAGACAATAAAGTAGAAAGTTCCGCAAAACCAATACGCTGGTATAAGCGAAAATGGGAAACTTTTGATGGAGTAAAAGCTTCGGCCAAAGCCTGCGACGAAAAAGGAAATATAATAAATCCTTCTGTAATAGAAAAAGTTAAAAACGGTCTGGAAAATGCAGTAAAAGCCCAGTTGATGAGTGATGTACCTTACGGAGTATTACTTTCTGGAGGATTAGATTCTTCAATTATTGCGGCAATTACACAAAAATACAGTAAAAAAAGAATCGAAAGTGATTCAAAAGAAAATGCCTGGTGGCCACAGCTGCACTCTTTTGCAGTAGGACTTGAAGGCAGCCCAGATTTAATTGCAGCACAAAAGGCCGCAGATTACATTGGAACAGTTCACCACGAAGTTCATTTTACAATACAAGAAGCCTTAGATGCACTTCCAGATGTAATTTACCACATAGAAACTTATGATATTACAACGGTAAGAGCTTCAACACCAATGTATCTTTTGGCTAGAGTAATAAAATCAATGGGAATAAAAATGGTACTTTCTGGCGAAGGTAGTGATGAATTGTTCGGTGGATATTTATACTTCCACAAGGCACCAGATTCTAAAGAATTCCACGAAGAACTGGTAAGAAAAATGAGCAAACTTCATTTATACGACTGTCTTAGAGCAAATAAATCCTTAATGGCCTGGGGAGTAGAAGGAAGAGTTCCATTTTTAGATAAAGATTTTATTGATATAGCGATGTCATTAAATCCAAGTGACAAAATGAATATTCTTTTGGAAGACGGCAAACAAAGAATGGAAAAATGGATATTAAGAAAAGCCTTTGAAGACATGCTTCCAGAAAGTATCTGCTGGCGACAAAAAGAACAATTCAGCGATGGTGTTGGATACAGCTGGATTGATACACTTAAAAAAGTAACAGAAGAAAAAGTCAGCGACCAGGAATTTGCCCGCAGAGAAAACCGCTTCCCAGTAAATCCTCCAAAAACTAAAGAAGAATACTACTACCGCGAAATCTACAGTAAATTATTCCCAAGCGACAGCGCCGCAAAATGTGTTCCTCACGAAGCCGGAGTTGCCTGTTCCACCGCAAAAGCCCTTGAATGGGATGCCGCCTGGAAAAATATGGACGAACCAAGCGGAAGAGCAATTTCCGGAGTACACGATCAGGCCTATAAGGCGTGATAAAGTTTTTTTGAGAAATTTTTGACTAGACTGGAGCAAGCGTAAGGCTTTTCCCTCCAAAAAAATCCTCTTGACAGGGGTCGGGGGAATAAATAAAATTGTTTCATAATTTTTTGAGCAAAGGCGCTCATTCGATTTGAAGACTTTATTGTCTTCTAATGGAATGAGTGCCTTTTTTTTGTTTAAAAAATTTAAGTGAGTTTTTATGGAAACCGCAAAAAATGAATTGCAGGGAATCTTAAACAATTTAAAAGGTAGTCACGAAGAAGAAATTCTTATAAAAATGCAGGAACTTTATTCTAAAATTGCAAACATGCAGGATTCCTGGTATAAAAAATCTTCTTTTACCTGTCCTTCCGGCTGCGGAGAATGTTGCAGAAATTTTGAACCAGATTTACTTGACTGCGAAGCTACTTTTATGGCTGCCTGGCTTTTAGAAAATCAAAATGAAGTTGCATTAAAAGTAAGTAAGGGAGAATTCCCCTTTCCAATGAATAAGGGTTGTCCTTTTTGGGACGAAAATTCGCCTTACCACTGTACAATTTACGGTGGTCGTGCTTTTATCTGCAGATTATTTGGAGCTTCGGCTTCTAAATCAAAGCATGGTAAAGCTGTTTTTAAACCCTGTAAATTTTATCCTGTTCAATTACTGGAAGAACATAAGCCTCCTCTGGCTCATCGTCAGTATTCGGACAGTGAAATTATGGAATTTTTTGCCTCTTATCCACCAAATACTACCGATTTTATGGAAGCTGCAATTTCCCTTAATCCTGATAATCATTCCACAAGTTTAATAAGAGATATTTTGCCGTCTGCAATTAACAAACTTCTGTGGATTTCTAGCATAAATAATTCTAATACAGCTAATTAATTATTTTTTTTATTTTAAATTTTATATGGAGGTTAATATGTCCAAATTCATTTTTGTGACCGGTGGTGTTGTTTCTGGACTTGGAAAAGGAATTACGGCTGCCAGTTTAGGCCGTTTGTTAAAATGTCGAGGTTTAAAAGTTACCAGTCAAAAACTTGATCCATACATGAATGTTGACCCTGGCACTATGAGTCCTTTCCAGCACGGAGAAGTTTTTGTTACTGATGATGGTGCAGAAACAGACTTAGATTTAGGTCATTACGAACGTTTTATTGACGAAAATCTGAATCGTTATTCAAATCTTACAAGTGGTAGAGTTTACTGGAATGTTTTGAACAAGGAAAGACAGGGTGAATATCTTGGTCAGACAGTTCAAATTATTCCTCACGTAACTAACGAAATTAAAGACTTTGTTTTAAAGAATGCGGAAGTTTCTGGTGCAGATGTCAGCATAGTTGAAGTTGGCGGAACAATTGGTGATATTGAAAGTCAACCTTTTTTGGAAGCTATACGTCAACTGGCAATTGAAGTAGGCCGCCGTAATTGTCTTTTTATTCACGTTTGTCTGGTACCTTATATTTCTGGTAGTGATGAATTTAAATCTAAACCAACTCAGCATTCTGTAAAGGAATTGATGGCTGTTGGTATTCATCCGGATATTATTGTTGCACGTTGTACAAAAGATATTCCATCTGATATTCGCAAAAAGATTTCTCTTTTCTGCAATGTTGGCGAAGATTGTGTAATTAATAACACTACCTGCAGAAGTCTTTACGAAGTACCATTGATGTTACATGCCCAGAATATGGATGACGTTGTCTGTAGAGATTTAGGTTTGGAAATGGGAGCTGATTATCCTGCCCTTGCAGACTGGTCAAAAATGGTAGAAACAATTCATGAGCGTAAAGGGAATATTCAGATTGCACTGGTAGGAAAATATGTAAAACTTCATGATTCTTACCTGAGCATTGTTGAATCTTTAAACCACGCTTCCTTTGTTGTTGGAAAAAATGTAATTATCAAATGGGTTGATTCTGATGGTATTAACGATGAAAGTGCTCCAGAAATTTTTAAAGATTGTGCAGGCATTATTCTTCCTGGAGGATTTGGAAACCGCGGAATTGAAGGTATGATTTCTGCCTGTCGTTATGCAAGAACTCACAAAATTCCATATTTTGGAATTTGTCTTGGAATGCAAATTGCCGTTATTGAATTTGCCCGCTCAGTATTGGGTTATACAGATGCCAATTCCAGAGAATTTGACGAACTTTGCGAACATCCAGTAATAGATTTAATGAAAAATCAGGAAGGTGTTATTAAGGGAGGCACAATGAGACTTGGTTCTTACCCTTGCAAAGTAAAAGAGAATACTATTTTAAGTAAAGCCTATGGAAAAAGCATAATAAACGAAAGACATAGACATCGTTATGAATTCAATAATGATTTTAGAAGACAAATGGAAGAAGCCGGTTTGACTATTAGCGGTACAAGTCCAGATGATAGCCTTGTAGAAGCTGTTGAAATTGAAGGACAATTCCATATTGGTGTACAATTTCATCCTGAATTTAAGAGTAGACCAAATGCAGCAGGACCTTTATTTGTAAAATTTCTTGAGGCCGCAAACAATACTTTGTAAGTAAAACAGACTTTTTTAACCTCAGGGCTTCCGCATTATAAACGCTTTTCCGTAATGTTTGCGCGAAGGAACGGGGGCGTGGTTCAAAAACACTCTTTTTGTGGCTGCTGCGAAGCGGCAGTTCAATAGTTTCTATACCACAAAAAGCGTGTAGCGCATTATTGCGCGGTTTTGAATCACGCAACCGTGACTGGGAGCCAAAAATTCTGGATTTTTGTTTATAATGCGGAAGCCCTGTTTTTAACCTTCTTGACCATATCCAAAAAAGGCTGTATAACTTCACAAAAGAGCAAAGGCGCTCATTCGATTTGATGACCTTATTGTCGTCAGATGGGATGAGCGCCTTTTTTGTTTGGGGGCAATATGGATTCAACAGACAAAGCGTTTTTACTCCTTGCAGATGGAAGTTTTTTTGAAGGCCAGGCTATTGGGGCTAGAGGAAAAACAATTGGCGAAACAGTTTTTACAACAGGTATGACTGGTTATACGGAAACTTTGACTGATCCTTCTTATTATGGACAAATAGTTACCCAAACTTTTCCACTAATTGGAAATTACGGAATAATAAAAGAAGACTTCGAAAGCCGAAAAAGCTGGGTAAAAGGCTACATTGTCCGTGAGCTTTGCGAAATGCCAAGTAATTTTCGCTGCCAGTCCAGTCTTGAAACTTTCTTGAAAGAAGAAGGAATAATAGGGATTGCTGGAATAGACACAAGAGCCCTTACAAAAAAATTACGAAATTCCGGAGTTATGAACGGAATGATTATAAGTGGCCGAGAAATAGATCAATTTACAAAAGATGGCCCCCAAAAATACCTTGAAATTATAAAATCCTACAAAATACAAAATGCACTACAGGCCGTTCAAAGCAGGGCTGTGGATGGGGGGACAGTTCTCGAAGCAAGGGGGACAGACCTCTCAAAATCAAGGGGGACAGACCCCGCACATTCAAGCCAATTTACAGGGGGACAGACCCCTAATTCACTGGGGACAGACCCCGCCGCCCCCAAAAATAAAAACTTTCACGTTGCACTTTTAGACTTTGGAGCAAAAGCCAATATCCAGCGCGAACTGGAAAAAAGAGGCTGTAAAGTAACACTCCTTCCCTACAATACAAAAGCACATACAATTTTGGAATTAACCCCTGATGGAATTATGCTTTCCAACGGCCCTGGAGATCCTGCAGAAAACACAGATGTAATTGAAGAAATCAAACAAATCTGCGAATGGAACAAAGAACAAATGAAATCTCTGCCAGAAAAAGCAATTGCAATTTTTGGAATCTGTCTGGGACATCAAATACTTGCCCTGGCCCGTGGAGCAAAAACTTCAAAATTGAAATACGGCCACCGCGGAGGTAATCACCCGGTAAAAGAAAGTGAAAGTGGTCGGGTTTATATTACAAGTCAAAATCACGGATATGCTGTAGAAAACCAGAACTTACCAGCCTTTGCCCGCCAGTCTTTTACAAACCTGAATGACGGAACTTGCGAAGGCCTTATCTACACCGATATTCCAGCTTTTAGTGTTCAATTCCACCCAGAAGCCTGCGGTGGTCCCCACGATACAAATTTCTTATTCGATAACTTCCTAAAATTGATGGAGAATAAAAATGCCTCTAAATAAAAATATCCACAAGGTAATGATTATAGGTTCTGGCCCAATTGTAATTGGACAGGCAGCAGAATTTGACTATGCTGGTAACCAGGCTTGTAAGGCCCTTAAAGAATTAGGTCTGGAAGTTTGTCTGGTAAATTCAAATCCTGCAACATTAATGACAGATCCTTCAATGGCAGATCAAATCTATCTTGAAGCACTGGATTTAACAAGCTTAAAAAGAATTATACAAAAAGAAAAACCAGATTCCCTGCTTTCAACTTTAGGTGGACAAACTGGTCTTACTTTAAGTATGGAACTTGCAAAATCAGGATTTTTAGAAAAAGAAGGGGTTCAACTTTTAGGAGCCCGCCCTGCAACAATAGATAAGGCAGAAGACCGACAGTTATTTAAAGACACAATGGAATCCATAGGCCAACCATGTATTCCTTCCAAAGTTGTTACAAATTATCAGGATGCAGTAGATTTTGTTCACAATCAAATTGGCTTTCCTGCAATAATTAGACCAGCCTTTACACTCGGAGGAAGCGGCGGAGGAATTGTAAAAAACGACAGGGAATTGGACGAAATTGCCCACAACGGTCTGCATCGCTCCCCTATTCACCAGATTCTTGTAGAAAAATGTATTTCCGGCTGGAAAGAAATAGAATTTGAAGTAATAAGAGACTGCAAAGGAAACGTAATAACTGTTTGTTCAATGGAAAATTTCGACCCTGTTGGCATTCACACAGGAGATTCAATTGTAATAGCCCCAACAGTAACCCTTGCCGACAAAGAATATCAGATGTTGCGTTCTGCAGCTCTGAACATAATTTCTGCACTGGAAATTGAAGGTGGTTGTAACTGCCAGTTTGCACTTAATCCAGATACTTTTGAATATGCTGTAATCGAAGTAAATCCAAGAGTTTCCCGTTCATCTGCTCTGGCCTCAAAAGCAACTGGTTATCCAATTGCAAAAGTTGCCGCTTTGATTGCAGTTGGTTTTACCCTGGACGAAATTCCAAACTTTGTTACTAAAAAGACTAAAGCCTGTTTTGAACCAGTTTTGGACTATGTTGTTGTAAAAATGCCAAAATTCCCTTTCGATAAATTTGTTTACGCTTCAAGAAAACTTGGCACACAAATGAAAGCTACCGGTGAAGTTATGGCAATAGGGCAGAATTTTGAAGAAGCAATTCTAAAAGCTGCCCGAGGACTTGAAATTGGTGTAAAAGATTTAAATCTTCCTGCCTTTGAAGACGAAGGTGATGAAAAAATCCGCACCAAAGTCCATCAGGCCAGTGACCAAAGAATCTTTGCAATTTATCAGGCATTAAAAAGAAAATTACTGAGTGTAGAAGAAATCCACCAGATAACAAAAATTGATAAATGGTTTTTAAATAAACTTGAAAATATTTGTAATCAGGATAAAAACGACAAAAGCCTAATTTACAAACCTAGTTCATTTAAGATGGTAGATACCTGTGCAGGCGAATTCGAAGCCGAAACCCCATATTTTTATTCCACAAGTAATGGCGAAAACGAAGCATTAAAATATCTGGAAGAAAGAAAGGGGGGCGTTACGGGGGCAGAGCCACCGTTAGAAGGGGTAGCGCAAAAAGACCAGAAGCCTGCTGCTGGGCTTTTGAAGCGAGGGGGAGACTTCCCCCACAAGGGAACAATCGTAGTTTTAGGTTCTGGGCCAATTAGAATTGGACAGGGAATTGAATTTGATTATGCAAGCGTTCAATGTGTTCAGTCCCTAAAAAAACTTGGATATGAAGTTGCAATCATCAATAACAACCCAGAAACCGTTTCTACCGATTTTGATACAGCCGACCGTCTTTATTTTGAACCACTCACACCTCAAGATGTTATGAACGTACTAGCCGTTGAAAAGCCACTGGGAGTAGTAGTTGCCTTTGGTGGTGGAACAGCAATCAAACTGGCAAAATATCTGGACGGACAGGGAATAAAAATTCTTGGAACCAGCGCCGATGCCATAGATTTAGCAGAAGATCGTGAACGATTTGAAGAACTTTGCGATAAACTTGGAATCAACAGGCCAAAGGGTCTTACAGTTTTTACAGAAGTTCAAGCCCTGGAAGCCGCCGAAAAGATTACCTACCCAATTTTGATGAGGCCAAGCTACGTTTTGGGCGGTCAAAATATGATTATTGCCAGAAATCAGGCTGATGTAAAAGAGTACATGAAAATTATTCTTCAAGACGGAATAGAAAATCCTGTTTTGATAGATAAATATATGGAAGGTAAAGAACTGGAAGTCGATTGTATATGCGACGGAAAAAATGTTTTAATTCCAGGAATTATGGAACATGTTGAGCGAACAGGTATTCATTCGGGAGATTCAATTGCCGTTTACCCTGGTGAATTTGATCCAGAAATGGAAGAAAAAATTGTTCAGCAGTCTCAGGCCCTTGCTCTGGCTCTGGGAACTAAAGGACTGGTCAACATTCAGTATTTGATTTACCAAAATCCACAAGGCAAAAAAGATTTATACATTATCGAAGCAAATCCACGCTCCAGCCGAACAGTTCCATACCTTAGTAAAGTCAGCGGAGTTCCAATGATTGAACTTGCTACAAGGGCCATGCTTGGAGAAAATATTAGCGACATGGGCTATGGAGTTGGACTTTACCCAAAACCTGATTATTTTGCCGTAAAAGTTCCTGTATTCAGTTTTGAAAAACTTATGGATGTGGACACTCACCTTGGCCCAGAAATGAAATCTACCGGCGAAGTTCTTGGAATTGCAAAAACCCGAAAAGAAGCAATTTACAAGGGAATGGCCGCAGCTGGCTGGAAACTTAATAAAATTAATAATTTGGAGGGGGAAGTCTCCCCCTGCGCGCCCACAAGGTCGGTCGCTACCCTCTCTGCGGGGGACACTTCCCCCGCAACGCCCCCTGCAATTCTCTTTTCGGTTAGAGCAAGCGATTTACCTGAATTACCTGAACTTGCACAAAAATTCTACAAAATGGGCTTTAAACTTTATGCCACAAAGGGAAATGCTGCAACAATAGAAAGAAGCGGAATGCAGGTTCAAGAAGTTGCAAAAGTTCACGAAGATTATAACAACAACGTAATGACACTGCTGGAAAGCGGAAAAATCAGGTATGTAGTTTCAACTTCAGCAAAAGGACGCGACCCTGTTGCCGAAAGTGTAAAGTTACGAAGACTTGCAGTAGAAAAAGACATAGACTGTCTTACAGCAATAGACACAGCCAATGCTCTTGCTGACTGTCTGGAATCGCAATTTACACTGGAAAACACAAGTTTAGTAGATATTAAAAAAATTTGATTGAAAAGTTAAAAAAAATATTGTATTAATGTAAAAAACTGAGGTCTGTCCCCTGTTTTGCCAGTTTTCGGGCCCCCTCGTAAATCATACTTTTTTCTATTATGGAATTTTTGGAGGTTCTAAATGTATACAGAAGAAGAAGTGCTTAATTTAATAGAAGAAGAGGATGTAAAATTCATACGTCTTGCTTTTTTTGACTACCAGGGAAGACAAAAAAATATTTCAATTATGGCAAATTGTCTGGCCAAAGCATTTAAAAATGGAGTTTCCTTTGATGCATCTGCTATTTACGGTTTTGAAACTCCAGAAAAATCAGATTTATTTCTTCATCCAGATCCTTCAACAATTTCTATAATTCCATGGAGACCAAATACAGGTAAAGTTGTAAGAATGTTCTGCAACATAAAATATCCAGATGGAAGACCTTATCAAAAAGATTGTAGAACAATGTTGCAAAAGGCAATTTCAGATTTAAAAAATGAATGCAATTGCAGTTTGAATATTGGTTCGGAAATTGAATTTTATCTTTTTAAATTGGACGAAAATGGAAAACCTACAAAAAATCCATTCGACGATGCTGGTTACATGGATATAGCCCCGGAAGATAAGGGAGAAAATATTCGCCGTGATATCTGCTTTACTCTGGAAGAAATGGGTATTTCTCCAGAAACAAGTCACCACGAGGAAGGCCCTGGCCAGAACGAAATAGATTTCCATTATTCAGATGCACTTTCTGCCGCAGATAATGCTGCAACTTTTAAATGGATAGTTCGTACAAAGGCCGCTGCAAATGGACTTTATGCAGATTTTTCGCCAAAACCACTTGCCCAAAAAGCAGGCAGCGGATTTCATATAAATATTTCCTGTACAGATCCTTCGAAAAATTCAAATGTACTTGCCGGTATTTTAAAACATATGAAAGAAATGACATATTTTATGAATACTACAGAAGAATCTTACAACCGCCTGGGCTTACAAAAAGCTCCAAAATACATTTGCTGGGGAAAAGAAAACCGTTCAACTTGTATTCGAATTCCATCAACCAAAGAAGATAGTCGAATTGAAATTCGTACAGCAGATCCAGAATGTAATCCATATTTAGTATTTACACTGATAATTTATGCCGCAATGGATGGAATTAAAAATAATATTCAGGCTCCAGAAGAAATCAAAACAAACCTCTTTGAAGATACAAATACAAAAATAGAAGCTTTACCTGACACTTTGGATTGCGCAAAAGATATTGCAATGAAGAGCGAATTTATTAAGAGGATAATTGAACAATAATGTCAGATTCCACACATAGTGTTTTAGTTGTGACAAAAGACAATAAAATTTCCTCAATGATTTCGGCATTATTAATTGCACCACTGTTCGATACAATTATCGTAAGTGATTTTAACGAAGCTAGACGCCGCTGCCTTAATCAGGTGTTTAATATGATACTGGTAGATTATACAGAAGGCGAAGGCTGTGATTTTGCAATCGATATATCAAGTTCCAGCAGTACAATACTTTTACTAAGTCCTAACCAATTATTTGATCAGGTAAGTTACAAAGTAGAAGGCTATGGAATCTTAACAATTACCAGAGATTTTGATCAGTTCTATTTTTACAATATGATAAAGATTGCTATTGCAGTTCAATATAAAACTACAATACTTTCTAGTCAGACAAGTAAATTAAAACAAAAAATGGAAGAAATCAGAGTTATCAGCCGGGCCAAAATGATTTTAATGCAGACAAAAGCCTTTACAGAAGAAGAAGCTCATCATTATATAGAAAAAGAAGCAATGAACACCTGTAGGAAAAAAATAGAGATTGCAAAAGAAATAATTGGAAATCTGGATTAAGGGAAGAATTAACTGGGGGACAGACCTCTCATTTACAGGGGACAGTTCTCTAAAATTCCAAAGGGGACAGACCTCTAATTCACCGAAATACGTCGAGACAAGCCACGCGTACGCTTAAAGCCTTTACTTCGCCATTTTTAGGGTTTGTAATAAACCCTAAATCAGAGGGGACAGACCACTCGAATAACACTAATTCTCCGAAATCAGAGGGGGACGTTCTCAAAAAATTAACAGGGGAGGGACAGGCCCCTAAAGATTAACTGGGGGACAGACCTCTCAATATAAAAGAGAGAACTGTCCCCACCTTGTTAAAACTTAGCAGAAAGAATATGAAATTAACACCTAGTTAAAAATCAACTGGAGATAATTATAAAGATGTGGTTTTACACTGGTGTGATCATGACCAGTAGTATTTAAAATGTGACTCAAAAATTCCTCATCATTTTTAACAAGAATAGAACGATAAGAATCTGGAGCAGAAGTAACAACTCCATCAGCTTTAGAAGAAGAAATCAAAAGAATATCTGGTTTATATTCATCAAATTTCATATCTTCAGCTTTCATCTGGCCAGGATGCATTGGCGAACCTGGAATTTTTACTAAACCAGGAGCAGGGCAAACTGCACCAATGTAAGCAAAAAGTTCAGGGTGATTAAAACCAATAAAAAGAGATTCCCTGCCACCCATAGAAAAACCGGTAATGGCTGTATTTTCTCTACCCTTTTTTACAGAAAAAGTACTTTCAATAAAAGGAATAAGATCTGTTGTCATATCATTAATAAAATTATCATAGGCAAGACAGTTTTTCATATCCATACCAGTACAAGACGGCATATTCTTATCGCAGAATATATATGGAAGAACAATAATCATTTCTTTTGCTTTTCCATCTAACTGTAAATTAGTTAAAATCTGAGGAATAGAAACTATACTTCTTGCCATCCAATTTTCGTTATCATAAAAACCGTGTAGAATGTAAAGAACAGGATATTTCTTTTCTACAGAATAATCCGCAGGAAGTAAGACATTTACATTAGTTTTACGGCCAGCAGTTTTAGAGTCATAAGAATACTTCTTAAAAGAAGGATATTTTACTCCCTGGCGAACCTTATCATAACCAGTTTCTGGTAATTCAACAATTTTACTCTGTAAATTTTTCATTTTTCCCTCACTAGCAAAAATTGGCATTATTGTAAAAATTAACAAAAGTGCCAGATGAAATATTATTTTTTTCATAAGAACCTCTGTTTTTAGGGTAAGACTTTTATCAAATAAAATAAATAGGGGACAGACCTTATATTATTTTTGTTGGGGGACAGATCTCTCAAATTCTAAAAGGGACAGACCCCTAAACATAACTGGGGGGTCAGTTCTCTAAGTATTCACAAGGGGACAGACCCCTAATCATTCCAGGGGGACAGTTCCCTAAACATAACTGAGGGGGCAGTTCTCTAAACATAACTGAGGGAACAGTCCCCTCCAATAACAAAGGGGACAGACCCCTAACCTTCCCCCAAAAAAAATAGACAAAACAATAAAATAAAGCTATAGTTTTCCCAATGATAAACTTTTGTTCCTACAAGTATAATCCAATCACACAATCACTAGAAAAACAAAGTTCTTCAATGACCCCACAATTTCTTATACCTTTCAATAATGATTCTAAAAGAGGCTGGTGCGATTTTCATAAAAAGTGGGAATATATTACTATTGCTCCTGATAATACTATGTATTTTTCCTGTGGGTTACAGGTACCATCTTTTATTGGATTAAATAAACAATGGAACTTAAATCAATACGAATTCTTTGTAGATACAGATAATTTTCTCATTCGTGTAAATGAACGCTGGTCCTGGATTGATGTTTACCAGAATCAGATTTATTCAACTCAAAAAGTGTATTCAAAAATCATTGATTTTAGAATTGGAAGTTTATCTCATCCAAAAAATTTTGATTTAAAAGTATTTCCTCCAGATATCAACAGTAAACTTTTAAAAATCTCGCTAAAACTTTGTAAAGTTAAATACGGTGTCGACTTACATGTTGAAAATATAAATTTTATAGATTTTGTAAAATTCCCACCCTGTCCCGAATTTAATTTACTCACAAAAAAAATCGACAATATTAAAAATATTAACTTTCGTGCCGACATAAATCTCTTCAGTGATTTCTGCCAGCTGGTACAAGTCAAAATCAATAAAAGCCTTAGAAAAGATTTTCATAAAAATCCTCTTTCACTTTTACTTCACGCTATGGCTCAACATATTGGTTTTAAAAACTCAGATGCAATCAAAACTTTTGTTTCCGACCCGGATATTTACGATATTTTCATTGAAGATGACAGGCTTCGTTTTTCCATAAAAAAAAGAACTATCTATTATGCTTCAGATTCTGATCAACATTTTTTAAATGGGCTACGGCTTTGGGTTCAAAATGCTCGAACCGATAAATCTGATAATATCATTGTAAAAAGAATGATTAAATTTATTAAAGAAACCAACATAAATATCATAAGTGATGGTCTTCAAGTATATTACTATAATGCCCGAAATCTTCCTGTTGCTTTTCATGAACGAATTTTAAAAGAAGGTATTACAAGGCAAATGCATGACCAGTTAATTCAATTATTTGGTCGTGACAATGATATAATGGGCCCCGGTTTTACAAGTAATGCTCAAAAAGTAAAAAATACAAAAATTGAATACGATAAAGATATTCTCAAATTCGAAGATTTTATTGAATTTATCCCCGATGAAACTATTAAAATGGATTATGAATCTATAAAAGAAAACAGACTGATGATGTTAAAAGCCGAAAAAGCTATGACTAATAACTTAACCACTTCTGATGAAACTCTTGTTACCGACGATGGTGAAGAAAATATAGAAAATCCTGAAGAAATTGAAGACCTCTTTGTTTATGAAAAAATAAAGTCAGAAAATAATACAATATCTTGTTCATTTAATCTTGGAAAAGAAATCATGAAAAAAGGAAAACCTGAATATTACTTTTTTGTATTGCCAAAAGATACCGATGAACTTTACGAAATTTCAACTCATATGCGTAACTGCGTTGGTTACCTTTACAGAGATAAATGTTTATCTAAAGAATCTATCATTGTTGTTTTGATTAAAGATGGGAAGATGAAGGCCTGTATTGAAATACAAAAGGATCCTAAAGATTTTCACTACTATATTCGTCAGGCTCTGGGCCCCGCAAATGCACCTATCAATCGTATTTATTACTCAGCCATTGAAGAATGGAAAAACAAGCATTCCATCAGAGGTTTTGTAGATTTTCAATTGTAGATTTATTTACGAGACTCCATATTTCTTGGTTTTACAAAAAAATGACTATCTGCTCATTTTGTAAATTTCGTACATATCTTCTTCTTTTAATTTTCTTGCAGAACCACCGCATCCTCCAACAGAAACAGAGCATTTATGAGCCATTAATTTTAAATCTGCATCACTTGCACTAATTCCAAGTTCCCTCAGATTTGTCGGCATCTTTATTTTGCGGTAAAAATCTTCCATTGATTCTATTCCTTTCAAAGCAATTTCTTCATCACTACCTGCATTTGGAACGCCCATAACATTTATTGCATAACGTTTAAATCTAGGAAGACAGTTTTTATAAACATATCTTGCCCAACTTCCCCAAATTGATGCTAATCCAGCTCCGTGAGATACATCGTAAAGTCCACCAAGTTCATGTTCCAGCTTATGAGTCATCCAATCGCCACCATCTGTACCACATCCTGTTAATCCATTGTGAGCGAGACTTCCTGCCCACATAACTTCAGCACGAGCCTCATAATTTTTTGGGTCTTTTGTCAAAATTATTGCATTTTCTTTAACAGTTCTCAAAAGTGCTTCGGCCATTGAGTCTGTAATTTCCATATTTCCACCATTAGAAAAATATCTTTCCATTGTGTGCATCATGATATCTGTACATCCACATGCAGTCTGATAATCTGGAAGAGTCATTGTTAATTCTGGATTCAAAATTGCAAAAGCTGGTCGTCCATAATCACTTGAATATCCTCGTTTAATAAGACCTTCTTCCTTTGTAATTACAGATGAATCACTCATTTCGCTTCCTGTAGCAGCTAGTGTAAGAACAACACCAAGAGGTAAAGAAGCCTGGGCCTTTCTTTTATGATCATAAAAATCCCAGACATCTCCCTGATTTTTCACTCCATAACCAATAGCCTTTGCAGAATCGATTGCACTTCCCCCTCCAAGGGCCAGAATAAAATCTACACCTTCATTTTTACAAAGTTCAATTCCTTTATAAACCAGGCTCAAACGTGGATTTGGAACAGCACCACCTAATTTTACATAAGCTATTCCAGCTTCATCTAATTTATCTGTAACTCTTTTCATAAGACCTGAACGAATTACACTACCGCCCCCAAAATGAATCAGGACTTTTTTTCCTCCAAATTCCTCAATCAATTCAGCAACTTTATCTTCAGAATTTTTTCCAAATACAACTTTTGTCGGTGTAAAATATCTAAATCCCAACATCTTTTTCTCCTTTCCAGAAGTCTTGCTTCTACTAAAAATGCCGAACTAACGCCTGGTTTCCGCTAAATCTCTTTAGCGTATCACATATCCTCTTGCTCGTTTACTTTTTTATCACGCCTCATTTATGACCTTAAAATGACCTTTTCCCTTAGATATGATTTAATCTTTTGACTAATCTTATATTAACTAATCAAGAAAAGAATTAAAACAATAAAATATTTGCGGTTAAAGCCAGCAGCCTTATACAATTCATAAATTGAGCCAATACACAATAATACAACAGGAATATTAATGACATAGTGATATGAAGAAAAATAAACAAGTAATGCCCCAACAAGACTCAGGGCAAAACCTGTTATTATACTTAAGGCTAATTTTTTATCAAACTTAAGCAAATTTAAAGTATAATACTATTTTTTAGATTTGAAAAAATAAGTTTTTGATTCTTCGCCTTTAAAAAGTCTCTTGATATTTTCTTTATGACGGTAAATAACAAAAAGAACACAAAGTCCGTAAATTATACTTGGGATTAAAGGAGTTTTTAAGATTGGAAGTAAAACAGCTCCAATCAAAATCGAAAGTAAAGTTGCCAAAGACATATATTTTACTATAAATACGCACAATACCATAAAGAGTGTACAGCCCAATCCAACAAGCCAGTTCAACATCCATAATGTAGAAAGTACAACAAGATAAGCTTTTCCGCCCTTGAATTTGTACCAAACTGGATAAGCATGACCAAGCATAGCAAACATTCCAGTAAAAGCAACTCCCAAAGCTCTGTAACCTTCACCCAAAATCAATTCAAATAAATATCCAAAAAGCCATTCCAATAAGAAAGCTTTACTAAAGTCCAAAATAAAAACCAGCCAGGCCCACCTCATTCCAAAAACTCTTTTGAAATTTGTAAAACCAGGATTTTTACTTCCTTCTTCGCAAATATTTTTTTTATAAATTAATTTTGATAATAAGATTGCAGGATTTACTGCAGCAATAAAATAAGAAACAAGTGCAGCAATTATAAAAATAGCAATTTTCATTTAAAGTCCCATAAAAAAAGAAAAATTAGAGCCCCGTAAGACTCTAATTATTTCCTTAAAATTTATTTTTTTGATTAGATTACAATCAAAATATAAGAATAAATATCCTGACCGCCGTCAACTTCGTTAATTTCAACGCCAGGATGTTTTAATTGCAGATATTTTTTAACTTCTTCAGACTCGTAAGTTGTTGAATCAATACCGCGGATAAAAATACAAACTTCATGATCTGTAAAATCCATTGCCTCAACAGTTTGGAAAGCTGTTTTCTTGCGATCTTCAGACGAAACCATGATTTTTTTATCCTGGAATCCAATGTAATCGCCGGCATGCAATTTAAGACCGTCCATTTCTGCATCGCGTACACAATGAGAAACATAGTAAGATGAAACTCCGTCCATTCCCATCTGGAAATTATCTTTAATTTCATCAATATTTCCGCTGCTTAAATCCATCATTGTCAAGGCTGCAAAGCCTTCGCCAATAGATTTACTTCCTATTACCTGAATATCAGCTTTTTCGTACATTTTGGCTGCCTGTTGTGCTGCTAAAATTACGTTTCCATTATTTGGGAATACAAAAATTGTCTTTGCATTAATTTTACCAAAAGCTTTGATAAAATCTTCTGCCGATGGATTCATACTCTGACCACCGTCAACAACAACATCTGTACCGTGTTCAAGGAACATCTGTTTAATTCCAGGTCCAGAAGCAACTGCAACAATTCCAAAATCTTTTGCTTCTTCATTAGAAGGAACAGACATTTTAAAATTAGCTGCAATTTCTGCAAGATCTTCGTTACGATTATTATGCTGAAGGCTCATATTTTCTGCTTTTGTAGTAAGGAATTCACCATACTGCTGACAGAACTTAAATACCTTCCAAGGTTCCATTGTATGAACATGAAGTTTAATAATAGAACCAGCTTTAAAACAAACTACAGAATTACCAATTTCATTCATGTAATCTTTGATGATATCTGCAGAAAATTCTTCGACATTACATTTTTTATTCTGCAAGCGAAGCAGAACTTCAGTACAATAACCAAACTCAAGTTCGCTGTCTGGGCCAAAAGCATCAAGATCAATTTCTCCATGAGGACTTGCAATTGTTTTTCCCTGATTCTGCTTTCCACTTTCAGATTCCATTTTTGCTAAAGCTTCTTCAAAAGAATCTTCTTTAAGGCACTGTCTCATACCTTCAAAAATGTAAATAAGACCAGCTCCACCAGAATCTACTACTCCAGCTTTTTTTAACACCGGTAAAAGAGAAGGAGTTCTGTCCAAAGAAAGTTTTGCTTCGTAAATGAAGTTTTCAATGAACTGAAGAACGTTTTCTGCTTTTGTACTGCAGGCATATTCAGTAGCATCTTTTGCAACTGTAAGAATAGTTCCTTCTACAGGTTTCATAACAGCTTCGTAAGCATGTTTTACACCTTCTCTAAAAGCAGCTCCAATCTGTTCTAAGTTTGCTTCCTGAATTAAAGTAAAACCAGCAGAAATACCGTCAAAAAACTGAGATAAAATTACTCCTGAATTACCTCTTGCACTTAACAACATTCCAGAAGAAATTGTGTTAGATGCATCAGAAAGACTTTTTATCTCAGTCTTGATAGCATTCTTACCACCAGTCATGGTCATAAGCATGTTATCACCTGTATCTCCATCAGGAATTGGAAAAACGTTCAAATTATTAATTTCTTCAGCATGGATGCCAAGATTTGCAGCACCCATACGAATCATTTTTGAATAAAGAACGCCATCAATGGTTTTTGGTGTCATTAATTAGTCTCCTAATACCCAGGTAAATTCATCACCAACTGCCCAAAGACCAATTGCATCAGGTCCAATAGAAGCACCTACAATAGGTCCAATGTAAACAACTTCAATTTCTTTTACAGGAATTTCAGCTTTAACTAATTCCTTAAGTTGATTTACTTCTTCAGTAGAACAATCTGCATGAGCAATAAATAAAGTCTGATTTTCTGGATCTTTAATATTAGCCTTCATAAGATTTACAATTTCTTTAAATGAAGTCTGGCGACCCTTTACCTTTTTATAAGCTGCCTGGCTTCCTTCTGCATCTGCTACAAGAATAGGTTTTACACCCATTAAATTACCAAAGAAAGCTGCAGAAGCCTTAACACGTCCAGCTCTTTTAAGATAATCAAGAGTATGAACTGTACAATATTCGTGAATTGTTTTACGGTTCTTTAAAACCCATTCGTTTACTTCATCAGCAGATTTTCCCTGAGCTGCAAACTGAGCAGCACCAATTGCAACAATTCCTTCACCTATACAAGCATTTAATGAATCAATACAATAGATTTTGTGTTCAGGATAATTCTGAAGAAGCTGTTTTGCTACAACAGCACCTGTATTAACAGAACCTGACTGTTTTAATGCACAACCAACATAAACAATATCAAAACCAAGGTCCAAGTATTTTGTAAATACTTTCTGGAATTCTTCTACAGGAACCTGAGTTGTAGTAATACGTTTACCATCACGTAAAGAATTATAAAGTGCATGAACATCATCATCAGACCAGCGTAAATCTGCAGGAGACTGAACACCTTCATAAACTGTCTGCATCTGACAATAATCAATGTCATATTTGTCTAACAATTTTCCATTTAAATCAGAACATGAGTCTGTAATAATTTTTACCTTATTCATTTGTATACCTTCCCGAATAAATATATTTAACAGTTAAACCATTAACTGCATTATCCATTTTTTTTCCTTAAGACTGATTTTTCCATCCATAGCACAAATCATCATGCAAATAATAATAATGTCCTGTTTCAAGTCATCAGAAAAAAGGCCAATGATATCAATCATCTGATTAACAACATTTTTAAGTTCTTTGTTTTCTTTTTTTAATTGTTTGAATTTGGATTTAGCCACAGAATATTCAATAGAATCGCCAAGAAAAACCTGCAAAAAAGGTAACATTAAATTGTATTCTTCTTCTGAAAGTTTACCGTCAGCAGCAATTGCTCCTAAAACAAAAGAAAAGAAAATAACTGTACCTGCAACTCCGTTTTCGGCAGTAGCACTCAAAATTGGTACAATTTCTGCAGATTTTTTTAAGATATATTCTTGATAAGTGAGTGGATTCATTTGTTCAAATTCTTTACATAAAGAATTGAAATCCTTCATTTTTCCTCCAAAACATAAGGATATTTCTTTACAATTTATGAGTGTAAAATTCAAATCTAAACTGAAAATAAACTTCTGACAAAATAGTAAAAAATGTCTAAAAAATCTTAATTTATAATTTAATTTCTAATAAGGAAGGTTTACAACAAAAATGGTCTTTTTATTTCCGCTGATTACAAAAACTTCGCCATTATGCAAAGTCACAATTTTTTTTACAACTGCAAGACCAACTCCGCTACCTTTAGCCGAATGAGAATGATCAACCTGATAAAATTTATTAAAAATCCTAAGTTGATGCTCGGCTGGAATTTCACTACCAGTATTAGTTACATAGACTACAATTTTATCTTCTTTAGATTTAATATTAAAAGAGATAGTTCCACCGTTTGGAGTATATTTAATAGCGTTATCAAAAAGATTAATCCATACTTCTTTTAATAATTCTTCGTTACCGTAAATAAAAAATTCATCAAAATCAACATCTATATTAATATCTTTTGAAGACCATCTATCTTCAAGCAAAAGAACACAGTTCCTGATCTGCTCTGAAAGATTAAATTTTTTTACATCAGTTAAAATAGTCTGGTTTTCAACTTTCGTAAGTTTAAGAATACTAGTTGCCATCCCAGTTAAACGAGATGATTCCTCTTCGATTATACCAAGATACTCCTGAATCTGCTCTTGAGAAAGATTTCCCTTTCTTAACAATTTTGCAAAACCAGAAATAGAAGAAATTGGAGTTTTAAATTCATGAGAAAAATTATTAATAAAGTCATTACTAAGCATCTCGGTATGTTCAAGTTCTTCGGCCATACGATTAAAACTAAAAGAAATATCGTCAAAAAGAGGCATTTTAATTTTAAAAGAAAGACGTTTTTTATAATTTCCAGTGGAAAGCTCTTCCATAGCCTGAGTTACTTTTTTTACAGGATGCACAATTCCTTTACTAAGAAGAAGTGTAAGCCCATAACCAACAAGAAGACAGGAAATAAGAACTAAAACAAACAAAAGATTGCGGCTTACAACTTCGCTTGAAGGCATAAAAGAAGCAAGGGAAATATTAACTTGAAATGCATAACGCAAAAGAATAATTACAATGGTAAAAATCAAAATACAACTGACAAAAACCATAGCTGCCAGAAAAAAAGTCATGGAAATTGTTGAATATTGAATTCTTCGATATTTATGATTTAATCGTTTATTTTTCTTCATTCTTTTTTACCGCCCTGTAACCTAAACCTCGAACACTTTGAATTTCAAATTCATTCCAGCCTTCAAAACGCTTTCTAAGACGACCAATATGAACAGTTACAGTTTCCCAGCCAGTTTCAGATTCATTACCCCAAATTTCATCCATAATTTGAATACGAGTAAATATTTTTCCAGGATAAGAAAGTAATTTGTATAACAGTAGAAATTCTTTTTGTGGCAATTCTTGAGTTTGACCATTTTTTGTTACAGACAAAGAATCATAATCAATAACTACGTCCCCAATAGTTATTTTACGTTCATTTGCAATTTTAGCCCTGCGCAGAAGAGCTTTAATTCTAAGGAGCATTTCTTCTTCATCAATAGGTTTAGTAATGTAATCATCAGTTCCTACTAAAAAGCCTTTGTGTTTATCGGAAGGCATTTGTTTAGCAGAAACCATTAAAATTGGTAAATCGCTCTTACTTTTACGAATACACTCAGTAAATTCATATCCGTCCATTTTTGGCATCATGATATCAAGGACAACTAAATCAATAAATTTCTGTCCCAGCACATTAAGAGCCTCTAGTCCGTTATCAGCAGTAAAGACAGTATAATTTTCTGCTTCCAAAAGTGCCTTAATAAGTTTGCGAAGATTTTTATCATCATCAACAACTAAAATATTAAACATCCATTAAAGAATACCACGATTTAATATAATTTTCAAAAAACTCGAATTTCGGGCTACACTAAAAAGAATTATTTTTTATCCTTTTTACCTATTGTCTTAGATCTTAAATCGTAAAGATAACGTTTAATTTTTTGTGTTGCGGTTTTTTCAAAGCCTGGAACTTCCTTAACTTTTCCTACCTTAGAAGTCTTATTTACACGACTGTTTACATAAAACTGAATTTCACTTGTGATTCTTTCTTTTTCATAAGCAATATTTCTAAGGAATTCTTCACTTTGTTTTTTAGCTGTTTCAGAAAGATTTTCGCCAACGTCTTTAATCAACTGGGCAATTCCGCCAGACTTTTCATTTACTCTTTTTTCTGCTTCGGCATTAACTTTTTCTTCATCAAACTGAACAAGAGCAACAAGTCCATCATCATCTTCAACTACCAGAGATTCTGCAATTAAAGGATGCTGATTTAATACAAATTCAATATCTTCTGGGTAAATATTTTCACCACTTGGCCCCAGAATCATATTTTTATTTCTTCCTTTTAAGACCAGATAAGGTTTTCCGTGTTTTTTAACAAACATACCTAAATCACCAGTCTTAAAATAACCTGGGCCGGCAGAATCTTCTTCTGTTGTAAATACTGTTTTTGTAAGCTCAGGCTCTTTATAATAACCTTTCATTACATTTTCACCCTTTACAACAATTTCACCTACCCCGCTTTTAGGATTAGGATTATTGATTTTCATATCAACACCAGGCATTACAACGCCAATTGTTCCAGGAACTGTAATTTTTGGTCCACTTGAAGCTAACAATGGTGAAGTTTCTGTAAGGCCATATCCTATTGCATATGGGAATTTAGCTTCTTTCATAAAATGTTCAACTTTTGGATCGAGCATAGCACCGCCAATTCCAAAGAAAATCAAATGGCCCCCAAAAGTCTTTTTCAAGGATTTTCCTGCAACTTTGTTTAAAATTCTTCTTGTAAGCGGGATTTTATAAAGAGTCTTCATAAATCCATTTTTTGTTAAAGTTGGTAAAACCTTGTTTTTATAGATTTTTTCCATAATTAATGGAACAGAAAGTACAATAGTTGGCTGAACAATATTAAAAGCAGGCATCAGGGCAGATACCGTTGGAGGTTTTCCAAGGTAATAAATACATGCACCATTTAATAGCTGCATAGAAAAACTTACTGTAAATTCATAAACATGAGAAAGTGGAAGGAAAGATAAAGTCCTGTCCAATTTATTTACACGATGAGTATGCTGGCACTGAACACAGGTCCACACAAGATTTTTATGAGTAAGTTCTACACCTTTTGAACGTCCAGTTGTTCCGGAAGTATAAATCAAAGATGCAGTATCTTCTTCTTTTGTTTCACTTACAATTTCAGCAAGATTTTCAAAATCACTGATAGTTTTTCCAATAGAATTTTCAGGCCCCTTAATAATAGTAAAATCTTCAATTTTAATAATAATCGAAGGAGCTTTGTTTCCAATTTTTTCAACTTTTGAATAAAGTTTCTGCTCTACAAAAATTGCATCAACGCCACAGTGAGCAAAAATTGACTCCAACTCGGCATCAGAAAAATCTGGAAGTAAAGGAACTGCTATCATTCCATAACTTACAATACCAAAATAAGAAATACCCCATTCTGGTCTTCCGGTAGAAAGAATTGCCACTTTTGAACCATTATTAAGACCCAAAGCGTGAAGCATTTTTGCAACTGATTGAGCTTTTTGTCCAAATTGAGCATAAGTATAAGGACTACCACCAACCAGAGTAACAGCTGGTCTTTCTCCGAATTTTTTGATTGAATTGTTCAATAATGCAGGAAATGTATATTTTCCCAGATCATTAATTGTTTCCATTGCCAAACCCTTATAAGAACAAATTTACTCTCTTTAATATTTTCTTTACAATTTAACATTTTTTGTCATATTAAAAAAGAAAATTTTTTAAGATTTTTAAAATTTTTATATAACCAGGGATTATAATTATTCAGCAAGAGCATTTTTGATTTCTTCTAAAACTAATAAATCATCAATTGCAATAGATAAAGGACTTTTTAGACTATCCTTACCATCAAGAAAATCAACAGCATTTTGAACCATGTTGGCAAAATATCCAGTTTTTTTAGGAATTTTTACAGATTTATCTGCTGTAAGAGAATAAAAACCCGTATAAAGTTTTGATTCCTTTCGCTGATAAAATTTGGCATATCCATTTCCAAGACAAATTCTTCCCTGAGTACCTAAAATATCAAGTCCAAAAGAAAAGAATTTACTTCGTCCACTCATTTTTATTTGAACCAGTGGACATTTTTGACATTTGTAGAGGGCTGTAAAATTTCTTACAATAGATTTGTCGTCCCTGTAAATTCCGGTCACCAAAGGATTTTCTAATTTTTCGTCTAAAATAAACTGAACAATATCCACAAGGTGAGTTCCATCATGCAAAAGACTATATGAACCATCTTTTTCAAATTCCGGAGCATAAATTCTAAGACCAGAATATAATTCCCCTGTTACCGACTGGATATCTCCAATTTTGTTTAAATATTCTTTTGCAATAAGATAGTCTTTACTAAAACGCCTTTCGTGATTTACCATAACCGGAACTTTATATTCACTGGCACAATCAGCAATTTTTTTGGCTTGTTCAGAATTTAATGCAACTGGTTTTTCTAAAATTACAATACGAGGCTTTGCTTTAATTGCCGCAAGACATTCTTCCATATGAGAATCTTCATTTACGGCTACTGTTATAATATCTGGATGAAGAGACGAATAAAGCTGCTGACTCGAAGTAAAAGTAACGGCCTTTCCCTTAGTATATTTCTTCCATTTTTCAAGATTTTCGGGGTTAGAGTCAGCGGCTCCAATCATATTAATCCTTTTATTAGCCATAAGGGCCATTGTATGAGAAGCTGGCTGTTCCCTTTTTTTATCAAAACCAAGAGTAAAACCAATTCTTCCAGTTCCAATAATAACCGCTGAATAATTCATTTTTATAACCTCATTAAAAACTGAAGGTTGGCTGTAATTATTATAACCTGCCCTCACTGAGATTTTACTTAGAAATACTAACCTTTAACAACCCCGTTTGTAATACCAGCATAAATCTGTTTCTGCCAGAAAAGAAATATAATACGTCCAGTATTAAAGGAATCAATTAAAATAAATATTTAATCTCAACTGAAGCACTCTTTTGAGCAGCAGGCCAAGCAGCATTCCAGTCAACCATGAACCGGGGGACAGACCCCTAGGGAAAGGGATATGTGTGGGGGACAGACCTCTAATGTATGGGGACAGTTCTCTTACATTCAAAGGGGTCAGTTCTCTAGAAACGCGGGATAATGTCTTTCATATTTAAATGTTAACATTTTTAAAAACTTTTAAAAAGCCCTTTAAAAGAAAAAAATCAAAAAACTGCATTAATTTTTATTTCTTCATGCGCATGCCAGAAATCAATTCCTGAAAGTAGCATCATAAGCTGTTCGTTCGTAATTTCACGAGCTGAAACTTCTGTATTTGGCCAAGGCCAGGTTGCTCTTTCAAGCCGTTTCTGTGCAATCCAAAAACCTGTTTTGTTCCAGAAAATCACTTTTAAGAGCTTGTGACTTTTGTTACAGAATAGAAAAACTGATTCACTAAGGGCGTTGAGTTTCATTT